>JAEWCI010000536.1 GCA_023390705.1 Pseudomonadota bacterium | reverse complement strand
AAGGGCTGAGCGCCTGGCCACCCCTCCGCCGCCGCATCGCGCGGCGGGCCAGCAGGTTGAGCACCTCCACCGCGGTGGCAGAGGCCATGGCGGTATAGACGAAGCCCTTGGGCACATGCGCACCCAGCCCTTCGGCCACCAGCACCATGCCGATCATCACCAGGAAGGACAGCGCCAGCATCACCACCGTCGGGTTGTGCTCCAGGAAGCGGGAGAGCTTGTCCATGGAAACCAGCATCACCGCGACCGAGACGCCGATGGCCAGCGCGATCATCCAGAATTCCCGCACCAGCCCTACCGCGGCCAGGATCGAATCCACCGAGAAGACCATGTCCAGCAGCAGGATCTGGAGGACGGTGGGCCAGTAGGCGGCGGTGATGCCGGCCCGCTCATGCGCCTCGGCCTGTGAGGAAGGGTCCACGCGGTGATGGATCTCGATCGTCGCCTTGCCGATCAGGAACAGGCCGCCGCCGAGCAGGATCAGATCCTTGCCGGAGAGCGCCAGCCCGGCGATCTCAAACAGCGGCCGGGTCAGGCCGAGCAGCCAGGTGGCGCCCGCCAGCATGGCGAAGCGCAGCAGCACCGCCGCGCCCAGCCCCGCCAGCCTGGCGGAACGGCGCTGGTGCTCCGGCAGCCGGTTGGTCAGGATGGCGATGAAGACCAGGTTGTCGATGCCGAGGACCACCTCCATGCCGATGAGGGTGGCGAGCGCGGCGAGGGTCGTTGCGTCCATGCGGGCGAGCTCCTGGTCGGGGCCGGGAACGCTGCCGGGGGTGAGCCGTTGCAGCCAGCTCATTCACGAGCATGACGGGGGTCCGGCCGATGCGCCTGCTGTTCCTGTTCCTGGCCTGTCTCGGCCTTTCCGGCTGCGGCGTGGTGGCGCTGCCTTTCCGGGTGACCGGCGACGTGGTCAGGGTGGTGCCGGTGGTCGGCGAGCCGGTCGGGGCGCCCATCCATGCCGTGGGCGACGCGATAGACTGATCAGCGCAGCGCCGCGCCGTTCGCCCGCGACCGCTCGATCTCCCGCCAGCGGGCGACGTTGCGATTGTGTTCCTCCAGCGTGCGGGCGAAGGCGTGGCCGCCATTGCCGTCGGCGACGAAATACAATTCATCGCTTTCCGCCGGCCGGGTCACCGCCCGCAGCGAAGCCAGCCCCGGCGCGGCGATCGGCGCCGGCGGCAGGCCGCGGTTGCGGTAGGTGTTGAAGGGGTGGTCGCGGTCCAGATCGGCGCGGCTGATCGGCCGCTCCAGCCCGGCGCCAGCGGAGGCGGCATAGGCCACGGTGGGGTCGGATTGCAGCGGCATGCCGCGGCGCAGCCGGTTGAGGAAGACGGCGGCGACGCGCGGCCGCTCCTCTGCCTGGCCGGTCTCCTCCTCGACGATGCTGGCCAGGATCAGCGCCTCCCGCGGTGAGGCAAGGGGCAGGCCCTCGGCCCGCGCCGCCCAGCTTTCCGCCAGGGCGCGCGTCATGGCGGCTTCCGCCCGGCGGACCAGTGCGGCCCGCGAATCGCCCCAGTGATAGGCATAGGTTTCCGGCAGCACCGCGCCTTCCTCCAGGGGCGGCACCTCGCCGGTCAGCCCCTCGGCGCGTTCCAGCAGGGCGGCGATCTGTTTCGCGTTCAGCCCTTCCGGGATGGTCAGGCGGCGCTGCACCGGCCGGGCATGGCGCAGCACATCCAGCACCTCGGCAAGGGATGCGCTGGCGGGAAAGAGGAATTCGCCGGCCCGCAGCGGACCCTCCCGCCGGGTCAGCCAGAAAGCGAGGCCGAAGCTGCGGGTATCGCTGATGGCGCCACCTTCGGCCAGCACCGCCGCAACGGCCTCCGCGCCGCCGCGCGGGACGACGATCTGCCGCGCTTCGGCAAGCGGGCCCGGCGCATGATAAAGGCGCCAGGCCTGCCAGACGCCCAGCCCGGCCAGCAATGCCAGCAGGGCCAGCGCCCCGCCGAGCCAGCGGAGGGCCCTGGTCATCGCCATGGCCGGATCATGTCGCCAAGTCGGAGGCGGTGGGCATGTTCATGCATCGCCCAACGCGCCAACCACAGGTCAGGGTGCGGCGCGGAAGACGATGCTGGCGTTGGTGCCACCGAAGCCGAAGCTGTTGGACAGCGCCACCTTGATCTTCCGGTCCTGGGCCTGCAGCGCCACGCGGTCGATCGGGCTCTCGCGCGAGGGCTTCTCCAGGTTCAGGGTCGGCGGCGCCACCCCGTCGCGGATCGCCAGCACGGAGAAGATGCCTTCCACCGCGCCCGCCGCGCCCAGCAGGTGTCCGACTGCCGATTTGGTGGAGGACATCGCCAGCCCCTTGGCGTCATCCGCCCAGAGCCGCTCCACCGCGCCCAGTTCGAGGTCGTCGCCCATCGGGGTGGAGGTGCCATGGGCATTGACATAGCCCACCTCGGCCGGGGTCACCCCGGCGCTCCTCAGCGCCGCCTTCATGGAGCGGAAGGCGCCGTCGCCGGTATCGGAAGGCGCGGTGATGTGATGCGCGTCGCCGGACATGCCGTAGCCGATCACCTCGGCGTAGATCTTCGCGCCGCGCTTCTTCGCGTGCTCGTATTCCTCGAGCACCATGACGCCGGCGCCCTCGCCCATGACGAAGCCGTCACGGCCCTCGTCCCAGGGGCGGGAAGCCTTGGTGGGTGTGTCATTATAGCCGGTGGAGAGGGCACGGGCGGCGCAGAAGCCGGCAATGCCGAGCTCGCCCACCGCCGCTTCGGCGCCGCCGGCCACCATCACATCGGCATCGCCGAAGGCGATGAGCCGCGCGGCGTCGCCCAGGGCGTGCACGCCGGTGGCGCAGGCCGTGACGGCCGAATGGTTCGGTCCCTTGAAGCCGTAGTTGATCGAGACATGGCCGGAGGCCAGGTTGATCAGCGCCGAGGGGATGAAGAAGGGTGAAACCCGCTTGGCCCGGCCGGCGCCGACGACCAGAGAGGTTTCGTAGATGGTCTGCAGCCCGCCGATGCCGGAGCCGATCATCACGCCGGTGGCACAGCGGTCTTCCTCGGATTCGGGCTTCCAGCCGGAATCCTCCACCGCTTCCGCCGCGGCGACGAGCGCCAACTGGATGAAGCGGTCCATCTTCTTCTGGTCCTTGACCGGGATCCACTCGTTGAGATCGAGCTTCCCCTCAGCCTTGGAGCCGGGCGGCACCTGGCCGGCGATCTTCGCCGGCAGGTCCTTGGTATCGAAGGACTGGATGGCGGAGATGCCACTTTCGCCCGCGATCAGGCGCTTCCAGACATTCTCGACACCCAGCCCCAGCGGACTGGCGATGCCCATGCCGGTGACAACCACCCGCCGCGGCGCGGCGACCTGCGCGAACACCCTTGGCCTCTCCGTCTTCCTGGTAAGCCTTTAGGACTTATGCTGCTCGATATAGGCGATGGCGTCCTTCACAGTGGTGATCTTCTCGGCCGCGTCGTCCGGGATCTCCACGCCGAAGGCTTCCTCGAAGGCCATGACCAGCTCGACCGTGTCGAGGCTGTCGGCGCCCAGGTCGTCGATGAAGGAGGCTTCCTCGGTCACCTTGGCCTCGTCCACGCCGAGGTGCTCGACGACGATCTTCTTAACCTTCTCGGCGGTGTCGCTCATGATGTGCCAATCTCCTGATTGCGGCGCATTCCTGGGCAGCCCCCGTACCCCTTCCGGGATCAGCGGAAGGTCCCCCTCGGCTGGGGCGGCGGCTTAACATGGATGTGGTGCGGGGCCTAGGCGGTGTTTTCGCCCCTGGCAAGACCGATTCGGCGGCCGGGAAGCAGCCGGGCGGCCGGGCGGGAAGGGACGGACCCTGCCCGGGGTTCAGACCATCGCCATCCCGCCGTTCACATGCAGGGTCTGGCCGGTGACCCAGCCGGCCTCCTCCGAGGCCAGGTAGAGCACCGCGGCGGCGACATCCTCCGGCTTGCCCATGCGGCCCGTGGGGATGCGCTCCATCAGCTTGGCCCGCACCTGTTCACCCAGCACATCGGTCATGGCGGTGGCCACGAAGCCCGGTGCCACCACGTTGCAGGTGACATTGCGGCTGGCGACCTCCTGGGCGAGCGACTTGGTCATGCCGATCAGCCCGGCCTTGGCGGCGGCGTAATTGGCCTGGCCGGCATTGCCGGTGACGCCCACGATGCTGGCGATGGAGACGATGCGCCCCCAGCGCTTCTTCATCATGCCCCGCAACGCGGCGCGGGCCAGCCGGAAGGGGGCTGTCAGATCCACATCCAGCACCGCCTGCCAATCGGCATCGCCCATGCGCAATGCCAGCATGTCGCGGGTGAAGCCGGCATTGTTCACCAGGATATCGGGGCCGCCAAGCGCCTTCTCCACCTGCTCGACCAGCGCCGCGGCTGCGGCCGGGTCGGCCAGGTCGGCCGGGGCGACCAGCACGCGCTCCCCGCCCAGCTCCTTCGCCAGGGCTTCCAGCTCCGCCGCGCGGCGGCCGGTCAGCGCCACGGCGGCGCCGCGGGCGTGCAGGGTGCGGGCGATGGCGGCACCGATGCCGCCGGTGGCGCCCGTCACCAGGGCGGTCCTGCCGTCAAGCTGGAACATCGTCGCTTCTCCTTGGCCCGGCCGGGGCGGCATCGCCGCCATCCAGGCGCTTCATCATGAAATGCCGGCGATGGCCCGGCGGATGGTCCTCGATGGTGCCGAACACGCGGTAGCCCAAGCGCTCGTAGAAGGGCCTCGCCTGGAAGCTGAAGGTGTCGAGGTGGATGCCCGTGCAACCCAGCTCCCGCGCGACATCCTCCGCCCGGCGCAGCAGTGCCGCGCCGTGCCCTTGGCCACGGAGGTCCTGCGGCAGGAAGAGCAGCTTGACGAAGAACCAGCCGAAGAAGGCGTGGCCGATCAGCCCTCCGGCGGCCTGCTCCTCGCCCGGCCGGCGGACCGCGAGGGTGATGGCCCGGTAGCCATGAGGGCCGGCGGCCGCGGCATTATGCTCGTTGAGGCCCTGGAGCACGGTCCGCAGGACGGCCGCGTCCTCGCCCTCCGACAGCAGGAATTCCGCAGCCGCCATGCCCGGCGTGCCTAAAGCATTTTCAGGCCGGGCGGACTCACCCGGCGATTCGGAAAATGCGGCAGAACGACAGGCTGGAGCGGTTGCAGCGGGCACACGCGATCGGAAACCGCCCTAGAGGCTCTTCAGGAAGGCTTCGACCTCCGCCGGGGCGCCGATGGCCTGGGCCTGGGCGCCCGGGGCGTTGCGCTTCATCAGCCCGGTCAGCACCTTGCCGGCGCCGAGTTCGGCGAAGCGGTCGCAGCCCATGGCGGCCATCGCCGCCACGCATTCGCGCCAGCGCACCGTGGCGGTCACCTGCTTCACCAGCAAATCGCGGATCTCGGCCGGGTCGGTGGCCTTGGCGGCGGAGACATTGGCCACCACCGGCACCAGCGGGGCGCGCAGCTCCGCCTTCTCCAGCGCCTCGGCCATGGCGTCCGCGGCCGGCGCCATCAGGGAGCAATGGAAGGGCGCCGAGACCGGCAGCAGCATGGCGCGCTTCACGCCAAGGCCGGGCGCCGCCGCCACGGCGCGTTCCACCGCCGCCTTGGCGCCGGAGACCACCACCTGGCCGCCGCCATTGTCGTTGGCGACCTCCACCACCTCCGGCTTGCCCGTCCCGGGGTCCGCCTTGGCGGCGTCGCAGATCGCCTGGGCCTGTTCCAATTCGGCGCCGAGCAGCGCGGCCATGGCGCCGGTGCCGGGCGGGGTGGCCTTCTGCATCGCCTCCCCGCGCAGCCGCAGCAGGCGGGCGGCGGTGGAAAGGTCGAAGCTGCGGGCGGCGGTGAGCGCGCTGTATTCGCCGAGCGAATGCCCGGCGACCAGCGCCACGCGGCCGGCGAAATCGAAGCTGCCCTCGGCTTCCAGCACCCGCAGCACGGCGACCGAGACGGCCATCAGGGCGGGCTGCGCATTGGCCGTCAGGGTGAGTTCCTCGGCCGGCCCCTCGAACATCAGCTTCGAGAGGTTCTGCTTCAGCGCCTCGTCCACCTCCTGGAACACCTCTCGGGCGGCGGGGAAGGCGGCGGCGAGGTCCCGGCCCCTGCCGGGGGCCTGGCTGCCCTGGCCGGGGAAGCCGAAGGCGAGGGCCATGG
>JAEWCI010000522.1 GCA_023390705.1 Pseudomonadota bacterium | reverse complement strand
CCCCCCCGCGGCCGGGGGGCGACGGCGGAGATGGACGACGAACGGCGCGAGAAGGCGCTGCAGGATGCGATGCGCTTCGTGATGCAGGACCATCCGATCGCCCCGATCCTGCTGTTCAGCAATGTCTGGGCGCTGCGCCGCGGGCTGGAACATGCGGCGCGGGCCGATGAGGCGACGCGCCCGCAGGATGTGCGGCCGGCAAGGGGCGTGGCGACGCGGTAGCCACTGGTTCCGCGAAGGGCGGCGCAGCACCGGCCACGCTGCCCTTCGCGTCACCGCCTGATCCCCAACTGCGCCTCGCGATACCAGATATACAGCCCGCTCCCCACCAGGATCAGGATGCCCAGGAAGGCCGCGGGCTCCGGCACCTCCGCCCACAGCACCGCGCCCAGCAGCGCGGTCCACAGGATGCCGCTGTATTCGAAGGGCGCCAGCAGGGTCGCCTCGCCATTGCGGTAGGCTTCGGTCATCAGCACCTGGCCCAGCGCCGAGACCACCCCGCAGCCGGCCAGCAGCGCCCATTGCACGGGAGTCGGCCAGACCCATACCGGGATGCTCGCCACCGCCGAAACCGCCGCGGCGGAGAAGGCGAACCACAGCACGATCGCCACCCCGGGTTCGCCCAGCGCGCCCATGCGGCGGATGGTCACCATGGCCATCGCCCAGCCGAAGGCGCCCAGCAGCACCATCCCGGCCGCCGCCATGTCGAGCCCCCCTGCCCCGCCCGGCCGCACCACTACCAGCACGCCCAGGAAGCCGCAGGCCACCGCCAGGCTGCGCCGCCAGCGCAGCCTTTCCCCCATGAACAGCACGGCGATCAGCGTCAGGAAAAGCGGCATGGTGAAGCCCAGCGCTGTGGCGGTGGCCAGCGGCAGCACCGCATAGCCCCAGAAGGCGCCCACCATGCCCAGCAGCCCCCAGAACATGCGCTGCACATGCGCCCAGGGGTGGCTGGTCCGCAGCGCGGCCCAGCCGCCGGTGGCGTGCAGCAGGGGCAGCAGGGCCGGAATGGCGAAGAGGTTGCGGCACAGCACGACCTCGGCCAGGGGGATCTCGCCCCGCAGCCCCTTGACGCAGGCCGCCGCCAGGGCGAAGGCCGCGGCGGCGCCAAGCACGCAGAGGATGCCGCGGCGCCTGGCACCGGCAAGGGTGAGGGTCTGGCTCATGGGCGGGTGTTCAGGGCAAGACTAGACCGCAATCGCGCAGGGCGAAATCGCCGGGCGCGCGAATCGCCTTCCCGGAACGGCCTGGCCATATCGGCCGGGCGACAGCCGAGGCGATCATGGCCGGGGCTGGTCGCGGACGGGCGTGAACGGCCGGAAGCGTGAATCGGCTCCGCAAGCAATCAACCGCGGCGGATTGGCCTTCGGTTCTGCACGCAATCTGCTGTAGGGTCCGCGCCCCATGAAGGCCAGACCCGCCAAGGCACCCCCCATCCCCGCCCATCCCGGCCTCACCGTCCTGGAGGACGAGGTGGTCTGGGGCGGCCGCTTCCCCATCCAGCGCGTGCGCTTCCGCTTCACCCGCTTCGACGGCACCCCATCCGGCGACCTCACCTGGGAGCTGTGGCGCCGGGGGCGCGGCGTGGCCATGCTGCCCTACGACCCGGCGCAGGACGCGGTGGCGCTGATCGAGCAATTCCGCCTGCCGGCCCTGGCCGCCGGGTTGGGCCCGGTGATGACCGAATGCCCCGCCGGCCTGCTGGAGCCGGGCGAGGACCCGCTGCCCGCCGGCATGCGGGAATTGCAGGAGGAAACCGGGCTGCGGCCGGAAAAGGTGGAGAAGATCGGCCGCTTCATGCTGATGCAGGGCGGCAGCGACGAAACCATGTTCCTCTACTGCGCCCGCACCGTCCTGCCGCCCCTCGGCACCGCCGGCAACCACGGCCTGGCCGAGGAGCACGAGGACATCCGCGTCACCGTGCTGCCGGCCGGGGAAGCCTTCGCCTTGCTGGACGCCAACCGCATCGAGAACGCCACCGCCGCCATCTGCCTCTACTGGCTGCGAACCCACCGGGAGCGGCTGCGGCGGGAGTGGCGGTAGCGCGGGCCTCCCCATCCCCGGGGGGTGCACCCCTCAGGCCGGGAGGAGCCGGAGACTTGCCCGCCGGCCCCTGCCAAGGGAAGGTGCGGTCATGCCCACCGAACTGCTCTTCCGCGACGATGCCTATCTGCGTGACTGCACCGCCCGCGTCCTGGCCTCCGGGCCGGAAGGGGTGGTGCTGGACCGCACGGTCTTCTACTTCCGCTCCGGCGGCCAGCCGGGCGACAGCGGCATCCTCCGCTGGGCCGGCGGCGAAACCCTGGTGAGTGAGGCGGTGAAGGGCGCCGAGGAAGGCAGCGTGCTGCACCAGGTCCCGCCCGGCGCCGTCCTGCCGCCCCCGGGTACCGAGGTCATTGCCGAACTCGACTGGCCCCGCCGCCACCGCCACATGCGCATGCACAGCGCGCTGCACCTGCTCTGCGGGCTGGTCCCCGGCATCCATGCCACCGGCAACCAGATCGGCGCCGAACGTTCCCGCCTCGACTTCGACCTGGCCGACCCGCCGCCGAAGGAGTGGTGGACGGAAAAGCTCAACGCCCTGGTCGCGGCCGACCTGCCGGTTTCCATCCGCTGGATCGAGGAAGCGGAGCTGGACGCCAACCCTGCGCTCGTCCGCACCCTTTCCGTCCAGCCGCCGCGCGGCAGCGGCCGGGTGCGGCTGGTGCAGGTGGGCGATGCCGCCGCGCCGCTGGACCTGCAGCCCTGCGGCGGCACCCATATCCTCCGCACCGGCGAGATCGGCCGGGTGGAAGTGACGAAGCTGGAGAACAAGGGCCGGCAGAACCGGCGCGTGCACCTGGTCCTGGCAGGGGAGTGAGTGGCATGGAGAACCTGGTATCCACCGCATGGCTGGCCGCGGAACTCGGCAAGCCCGACCTGGTGGTCTTCGACATCACCAAATACCTGCCGAACGAGCCCTTCGACGGCCGCGCGAAATACGCCGAGGCCCATATCCCCGGCGCCCGCTATTTCGACATGGACGTGGTGGCGGACCAGGACACCGGACTGCCGCACATGATCCCCACCGCCGGCCGCTTCGAGAAGCTGATGGGCGAGATGGGTGTTTCCAACGCCAGCCGCGTGGTGTTCTACGACCAGAAGGGCCTGGCCTCCGCCGCGCGCGGCTGGTGGATGATGCGGCTCTTCGGGCATGAGGCGGCGGCGGTGCTCGATGGCGGGCTGCCGAAATGGGTGAAGGAGGGCCGCCCGACCGAAAGCGGCGCCGCCCCCGCCCCCGCCCCCGCCGGCTTCACCGCCGATTTCCGCGCCGACCGGGTGAAGGGCATCGGCGACGTGAAGGCCATCGTCCGCCAGGGTGGCGGCAGCGCCCTGATCCTGGATGCCCGCGCCAGGGGCCGCTTCGACGGCACGGCGCCCGAGCCGCGCCCCGGCATGCCTTCCGGCCACATGCCCGGCGCGGCGAATGTGCCGTACCAGGAATTGCTGAACCCCGACCAGACCATGAAGCCGCCCGCCGAATTGCGCGCCCGCTTCGAAGCGGCGGGCGTCACGGCGGAACGGCCGGTGGTGACAAGCTGCGGCACCGGCGTCACCGCCTGCATCCTCACGCTCGGCCTGGTGCGGGCCGGCTTTCCCGAAGGGGCGGTCTATGACGGCTCCTGGACCGAATGGGGCGGCCGCCCCGAAACCCCGAAGGTGACCGGCTGATGCCCGACGACCAGCGTTCCAGGAGCCTCGGCTTCGCCACCCGGCTTTCCCATGCCGGGCGGGCGGGCACGCATGTGCATGGCTTCGTCAACCCGCCGGTGCACCGCGGCTCCACCGTGCTGTTCCCGAATTGCCAGGCCCGCAAGGACGGCGCGCAGCACCGCTTCGAGCAGTACATGACCTACGGCACCCAGGGCGGGCCGACGCATTACGCGCTCGAGGACGTGATCGCCGAGATCGAGGGCGGCACCCGCTGCCTGATCGTGGGCACCGGCCTCGCCGCCGTGGCCGTGCCGCTGCTGGCCTATCTCAAGCAGGGCGACCACTGCCTGATGCCTGACAGCGCCTATGGCCCGGCCCGCAATGTCTGCGAGGGGCTGCTGAAGCAGTGGGGCGTGGAGACCACCTACTACCACCCCTGCACCGACGAAGCCGGCATCGCCGCGCTGATCCGCCCCAACACCAAGGTCGTCTATACCGAAAGCCCCGGCAGCCACACCTTCGAGGTGCAGGACATCCCGGCCATCGCCCGCGCCGCCCATGCGCGCGGCGCGAAGGTGCTGATGGACAATACCTGGGGCATCCACCACTTCATGCCCTTCCGCCATGGCGTGGATGTCTCCATCCAGGCGCTGACCAAATATGTCGGCGGCCATTCGGACATCCTGCTCGGCAGTGTCACCGTGAACAGCGAGGAGGACTGGCAGCGCGTCCGCGCCACCGGCTCGCTGCTCGGGCAATATGCCTCGCCCGATGATGCCTGGCTGGCGCTGCGCGGGGTGCGCACCATGGCGGTGCGGCTGAAGCGCCAGGAGGCGAGCGGGCTGGAAGTGGCGCGCTGGCTGGAAGCCCGGCCGGAGGTGAAGCAGGTGCTGCACCCCGCCCTGCCCTCCCACCCGCAGCATGAATTGTGGAAGCGCGACTTCACCGGCTCCTGTTCCCTGTTCGGCGTGGTGTTCCAGCCGCGCTACGCGGTGGCGGACGTGATGCGCTTCATTGACAGCCTGCGGCTCTTCGGCATCGGCGCGAGCTGGGGCGGTTACGAAAGCCTCTGCATCCTCACGACCGGCAACATCACCCGCACCGCCGGCAGCGGCGATTTCGGCGGGCCGATGGCGCGCATCCATGTGGGGCTGGAGGAGCCGGCCGACCTGATCGCCGACCTGGAACAGGGGCTGGTGCGGCTGGCCGGGTAGAGCATTTTCGAGCCGGGTGAATCACCCGGCGACTGGGAAAATGCGACAAGACAACAAGCTGGAGTGGCGTTTCCGTGACTGTGCGCGGTGACGCCGTTCCAGCGCCTTGCCTGAGGGTATGGACGGGTTGCGAACCTCACCCCCTCAACGTCATGGCTGGGCGCCTGCCCTCGGGCTTGACCCGTGGGTGACCCGGCCATCTCCGCCTCGGACCGGCACGCGCCTCGGATACGCCGGGCGCGCCTGCACATGCCAGGAAAACCAGGGCTTCGCGGGGCCAGGCACGGGGCCCGCATGACCCTGGCGCGCGGCGCTCCGGGCTATGGCGGATTGCGGTCGGAACCGAACGCCAATCCGCTGCAGGGCATGGCTTGTCGGGGGGATGTGCCCTCCCGGGCATTCACGCCCGTCCGCGACCCACGCTAGCCCCATGGCCCGCCTCCTCCTCGGCCGGTTGGTGCAGATCGCCCTGACCCTGGCGCTGCTGTCGGCCGCGATCTGGCTGCTGATGGGGCTGATGCCCGGCGACCCGATAGACCAGGCGCTGACCGCCGACCCACGCCTGACCGCGGCGGATGCCGAGAGGCTGCGGGCGCTGCACGGGCTCGACCGGCCGCTGCACGAACGCTACCTGGCCTGGGCCACGGCGCTGCTGCGGGGCGAGTTCGGGCATTCCCGCCTGTTTGCCCGCCCGGTGGCGGAGGTGCTGGGGCCGGCGCTGCTCTCCTCCCTCGCGCTGCTCGGCGGGGCGCTGGGGCTGGCGGCGGGAATCGGCATCGGGCTCGGCGCGCTGGCGGCGGCGCGGCCGCGTTGGGCGCCCTGGATCGCCGCCCTGGCCATCCTGGCGCAATCCACCCCCACCTTCGGGCGCGGGCGGCCGTGATCCAGGGCTCGCGCAGCGCCAGCCCGACCGAGGCCGCGGAATGCCGCGCATAGGCCGCGAGGTTGGCGAGCGCCAGCGTGGCCACCGGCAGCACGAGATACTGCGCCGCCTCCAGACCGACGCCCTGTGG
>JAEWCI010000437.1 GCA_023390705.1 Pseudomonadota bacterium | reverse complement strand
GCTGGGCGACGCGCCGCCGCGACGGGGCGGTATCGGGCTATGGCTTGCCTGGATCGCCTCGATCCTCCTCCTTCTCCTGCTGCTGGCCGCGCGTTGGCTGTTCCGCGCGGAACTGGTCGCGGCCAGGCCGCCAGTGGCACGGCTCTATCTGGCGCTGGGCGGAACACGGCCCTGAAGCGGCCGAACCGGCCGGCGCTCCGCCGGCCTACCCCCGCACCAGATCCTCCGGGCTCAACTGTGCCAACTGGACATTGTGCAGCACAAGCATATCGCCCTGCCCGAAGCGGAAGGCGATATGCGGCCCGACCTGCACCGCCTTCGCCATCGCCGAGGCGAAGTCAGGGAAGCCGAAGCCGATCAGCCCGATATGGTCGGCACCCGGCGTGAAATCCGCGATCAGGTCGCTGCCGCCGCCGCTTCCGAACAGGAAGGTATCGCCACCGTCCTGGCCGTAAAGCACGTCGTTGCCGCCCATGCCGTTCAGCGTATCGTCGCCGGCGCCGCCCAGAAGCAGGTTGCCCACCGCATTGCCGGTGATGCGGTTGCCCAGGTTGTTGCCCACGCCGAAGGGCGTGGTTTCCAGCAGGACCAGATCCTCGATATTCACGCGGAGATAATAGCCGGTCCCCGTGATGGCGGCATGGACCGTGTCCAGCCCTTCATCCAGCGACTCGACGATGAGGTCGTTCGGGGCGTCCACCAGGAAGAGGTCGTCGCCGGGGCCGCCGTACAGCCGGTCGTAGTCGCCAAGGCCGCTGGCGCCGTCCAGCGTGTCGTTGCCGGCGCCGCCCATCAGCGTGTCCATGACGAAGTCGGGGCCGCCGACCAGGTAGTCGTCACCTTCTTCGCCCTGTAGCGTGTCCGAGCCTGGTCCGCCCAGCAACGTGTCCCTGCCGGCGCCAGCCCTCAGGAGATCGTTGCCGTTCCCACCCTCCAGCCAATCCTCGCCGGCATCGCCGATGAGCAGGTCGTTGCCGGCGCCACCCAGCAGAGTGTCGTTGCCGGCGCCACCAGTGAGGGTGTCGTTGCCCGCTTCGCCCAAAAGCAGGTCGTCCCCGGCCTCGCCATAGGCCTGGTCATTGCCGGCACCACCCAGCACGGTGTCGTCGCCAGCGCCGGCAAGCAGCTTGTTGCCGGCCTCGTTGCCGGTGAGCAGGTTGGCCAACTCGTTGCCGACGCCGAAGATGCCACCGGCGCCGGCCGCCAGGGTCAGGTTCTCGATATTGGCGTAGAGGTAGAAATTGGCGGTTGCGATGACGAGATCGTTGCCCTGGCCCGGGCTCTCGAACACCAGGTCGTCCTGGCGGTCCACGTAGAAGGTGTCGTTGCCGACGCCACCATAGAGCCAGTCGCGGGTGGCGCCGCCATCCAGCGTGTCGTCGCCGGCACCGCCGACCAGCGTGTCGTTGCCCGCGGCGCCTGCCAGGCTGTCCGCCCCCGCGCCTCCCTCCAGCCAGTTCGCCGCGGCGCTGCCGAGGATCGTGTCGTCGCCCGCGGTGGCGATGATGCTCTCCATGTTGAGCACCGTGGCGCCGAAGCTGCTGCTGCCATTCGCCAGGTTCAGCATGATGCCGGGCGCCAGGGCGGCAAGGCTCAGCCGGTCCACGCCGCCGGCGCCGTTGAACAGGCCGGCCGCCGCCGCGATGATCGTGTCGTTGCCCGCGCTGCCGATGACGTTCTGGATGTTCACCAGCGTGTCGAAGCCGTCGCCACTCGCGGTGCCGTTCAGCAGGTTGACCACCACCGGGCCGGCCGCGGCCGAGTAGTCCACCGTGTTGCTGCCGGTGCCGCCGTCCAGGAAGTCGCTGCCGGGGCCGCCCAGCAGCGTGTCGTTGCCCGCCCCGCCTTCCAACCAATCATCGCCCTCGGCGCCGTCGAGCCTGTCGTCGCCCTCATCGCCCTGCAGCAGGTCGTCGCCGTCCTGGCCGAAGAGCTGGTCGTTGCCCGCCATGCCCAGCAGCACGTCGTCGCCGAGGCCGCCCAGCAGCTTGTTGCTGCCCTCATTGCCGGTGATCACGTTGGGCAAGCCGTTGCCGACGCCGAAGATGTCACCGGCGCCGGGCGCCAGGATCAGGTTCTCGATATGGGAATAGAGCTGGAAGTCGGCGGTGGTGATGACGGTGTCGGTGCCCTCGCCCGGGTTCTCGAACACCAGGTCGTCCTGGCGGTCCACCTGGAAGGTATCGTTGCCAACGCCGCCATAGAGCCGGTCGGCGCCTCTGCCGCCATCCAGCGTATCGTCGCCCGCACCGCCCCACAGGCTGTCATTGCCGTCGCCGCCGGTGATGCGGTCGGCATGGGCGGAGCCGCGCACGGCCTGGATCAGGATCAGCCGGTCGCTGCCGCCCCAGCCATCGCTCGCCAGGCCGGCCAGCAGATTGACCGTCACGCCGGCGGGATCGGCGGTGTAGTCGGCGATCACCAGGCTGTCGGCCACCGGCGCGGCCAGGGTGTCGTTGCCGGCCAGGCCGCGCAATTCGCTGTAGTAGGCCGCCGCCACTCCGGTCAGCCGGTCGCCCAGGGCGGTGCCCCATAGGCCGGTGATGCGGATCAGCGTATCCGTGCCGCCCCAGGGGTCGGTCGCCATGCCTAGGCCGAGATCCGCCACCACCCCGGCGGCGGGCGCCGTGCCTCCCCAGGCGCTGGCATCGTAGATGGCGATGTCGAGGCCGCCATAGCCGTCCAGCGTGTCGTTGCCGATATCGCCGGCCAGCAGGTTGCGGTCGGGCGAGCCGCGGATGCTGTCATCGCCGGTGCCGCCGATGGCGATGGCGAAGCCCAGCAGCGTGTCGCTGCCGCCGAATTTCGCCGCGCCGCCCTGCCAGGCCCCGTTGGGGTCCCGGCTGCGGCCGAGATCGATGCTGACCGCGGCGGCACCCTGGAACCGGTAGGCATCGCTGCCACCCCCGCCGCTGAACAGCTTGCTGCCCAGGACGCCCGATTCGAACAGCTCATCCGCCGCGCTGCCGAGCACGGTGTCGTTCTGCGCCGAGGTGGCGGCGACACGGCGGATGCCGGAAAGCCTGTCCGTGCTGCCCCAGCCATCCTCCGCCGTGCCGGCCACGAGATCCACCCGGATGGCCGCCGGGCTGCCGCCATAGGCGGCGATGACGCCGAAATCCCCGGCACCCCGGATGGTATCGGCCCCGGCGCGCCCCTCGAAGGCAAGTTGCCAAGCGGAGCCGGCCAGCAGCGAGGCGTCCAGCAGGTCCCCAAGCCCACTGCCACCAAGGCGGGTGAAACCCGCCGGGCGCGACGCATCCGCCGTCAGTTGCAGCCGCATGCCGCTGCCCAGGTCCAGGCCGGCATCCCGGAAGCGCAGCGCCAGCGGATCGGCCAGCCAGATCTCCTCGCCGCTGCGCAGGCCGAGCTGCCAGTAGCCGTCATTGCCGGCTTCCAGCCATGCCAGGTCGGCCAGCAGCAGATCGGCCTCCACCCCGCCATCCGCGGCCCAGCGGAAGCCGGCGCGGGTGGCGCCCCAGGGCAGGATCGGCAGGGGAAGCTGCTGGTCGCCCGGCGCCGTCACGCTGATGGCCAGGGTGAAGGCGGCGCTGCGCAGCCCGGCCACTACCTCGATCTGCAGCAGCCTGGTGCCGATATCGTCCAGGCCGAGGCTGATGCCGTCCCGCAGCCGCAGGACGCCGCCCTCGACGGTGAACATCCACTCGTCCTCGGGGGCGAAGCGGAAGCCATAGCTGTCCGCCTCCTCCGGGTCGATCACCTGCAGCAGGCCGATGGCAGCGCCGATATCGCCGGCGGCGACGCTGCCGCCGCTGCGGAAGAACAGGGCTTCCGGCGGGGTGTCCGCAAGATTGCCGACGGCGACCGCGAATTCGGTCCCGTCATCCAGCACGCTGCCATCAGCGAAGTGGAAACGCAGGGTGAAGGCCAGTTCCGGCAGCAGGCCGAGCAAGCGGAACATCTCGTAGTCCAGCAAGGCGCCCGGCTGCACCACGGCCAGGGCATTGGCGGCGTCGTAGGCCGCCGTGAACCAGCCGGCGCCGGAGCCGACCACCTCGATGGCGGCAAGGCCGGCCAGGTCGCCCGACAGGGCGAGATTGCCGATCCAGCCACGCGGACCGGTGTTCTCCATGATGATGCTGGGTAGGACGCCGTTGACACTGAGCTGGGACACTGCCCTCGACCGACAATAATGACCACCAGAAAGTGTCATCACCCCTTATTGCTGAAATACAAACTTGGCTAATCTGGCATTTCCTGCCCGATTGTCTGGGAATTCATTGCCTGTTTTCTCGATATTCAGTTACTTTGAGCAGGAAATTTCTGCCTGTTTACCGGCATTTTCTGCCTGTTTCAGACCAATGCGGCAAATCCAGCCGGTTCAGGACGGATTTTGTGGAGCCGGAAACCAGGCGATGCCGGCAGATGGCGGGCAAGCCCCGGCAGCGCGTGCCGGCATGGCCGGCAGCGCCCGGGCAGCAACAGTGGGCGGGGAATCAGAACCGCTTCAGCAGGCGGTCGATATAGTCCAGCTCTTCGGGCGGGCGTTCCCGCTCGGCGCCGCGGCGGCGCAGTTCTTCCTGGAGGCGGCGGGTGCGCAGCAGCTCGGCCTCCTCCGGCACGCGGGTATCGGCGCCGTTATCGGCGCTGCCGTTCACGTCCCGCGAACGGCGGCCGAGCGGGTCGCGGCCCTCACCCTGGCCGCGGGCCTGGTCCTGGCCTTCGCCGCCCTGCTGCTGGTCGCCGGCCATGTCCTGGTCGTCGCCGCCCTCCTCGCCTTCCTGGCCGGAGCCGAATTGGCGCTGCATGGACTGCGCCATCTGCCGTCCGCCTTCGAGCAGGGCGCGCACCGCCCGCTCCTGGGCGTCGCGGGCGTCGCGGCCTTCGCCGAGCGCCTCCTGGGCGTCGCGCATGGCCTGGTCGGCGCGGCCGAGGGCTTCCGGCACCTCGCCGGTCAGGTCGCCGAATTGCTGCATCAGCTCGCCCAGGGCGCGGCGCAGGGCGCGCTGGCGGCGGCCATCCTGGTTGCGGTCCTGCTGCGTCTGCTCCTGCGCCTGGGAATCGGCACCGGCCTGCGGCGGCGGCTCCGGCGGCCAGCGGAAGCTGCGCTGGCGCTGCTCCTGGCGGCGCTGCTCGGCGCGGCTGCGCTCCTCGGCCTCGGCGCGCTGATGGCTGCGGTCCATCATCTCGCCCTGGCGGCGGACCATGTCCTGCACCACGCCCATCTGCCGCTGGCCGCGTTGGCGCTGCTGCTGGCGCTGCTGGTTGTCGGCGCGGCCGACCCGGCCTTCCTCCAGTGCCCGCAGCATCTCCTCCAATTCGGCCAGTTCGCGCCTCGCGTCCTCAGGGCGGCCCTCGCGCGCCGCCTGTTCCATGCGGCGGGTGCGGCGGTCCATCTCGCGCTGGTCCAGCATCCGGCGCTGCTGGTCGAAGGGCAGCGCCTCGGCATTCTCGCGCTGCAGCCGCTCGGCAAGCGCCTCCAGATGGCGGCGGATGGCGTCGCGCAGCTCCTGGATGCGGCGTTGCAGCTCGGCGCGCTGGGCATCGCGTTCCTGCTGCTGGGCGGGGTCGCGCTGCTCGGCGGCGGCTTGCTCCCGGTCACGCCGCTCCAACTGCTCGGCCCGGTCCAGGGCTTCGCGCAGTGCCTCCCGGGCCTGCTGCAAGGCGCGCAGGGTTCGGCCGTCCCGGCCTTCCTCCAGCGCCAGGGCGGTTTCCCAGAGGATCTCCTGCACCTCTGCCACCGCCTCCGGCCGCCGGTCGAATATCAGGCGGGAACGGGCGGCGCGCAGGGCGAGATAGGTGGCGGTGTCGTGCTCGAAGGCCTCGGGGGCGCGGTTGATCGCCTCCAGCTCCCGCCGGGCGGTCAGGCGTTCGCCGGGGTCCAGGGTGAGCGCCTTGCGCAGCGCCACCAGCCGTTTCGCCACTGGGTGGTTGAAGCTGCGCTCCGGCAGGGTGAGGCTGGCGGTTTCCGAATGGCCTTCCTGGCCGGCGCCATCGCGGGCCAGCAGGCGGATCTCCACCTCCAGCCCGGCCCAGGGATGTGCCGTCAGGTCCGGCTGGGCGGTGCCATGGGCCTGGCGCGGCGGGCCGGCGGTGCTCCCGCCCGACAGCGGCAGGTCCAGGAACAGCGCCGCGGCCTGGGGGCGGGGCTTCAGCCGCAACTCGGCCCGCACCGCGGCCAGGCCCCAATCGTCATCGGCCCGCCAGGGCAGGCGAATGGCCAGGCCACGGCTGGCCCGGCCGGGTGGTTCGGTGAAGGCGACGGTCGGCGGCACATCGGCCTGGACCGAGAGCGTCCAGGCCACCAGATCGGCGCCGCCGCGCCGCACCACCAGCCGTCCGCCCTCGGTCAATTCGGCCTCGGCCGTGAAGCTGCTGGCATCGAGCGCGCGGAAGGGGGTGGCGCCGGCGGCGGTCAGCAATTCCGGCACGCCACCCTGGCCGCCAGCCAGCGCCACCTGCAACCGGCTGCCCAGCGGCACGGTGGCCGCGCCGCCGGCGGCATCCAGGAAGAT
>JAEWCI010000469.1 GCA_023390705.1 Pseudomonadota bacterium | reverse complement strand
GGCACGCGCGGCTTCGTCGTCTTGCCGAAGCGATGGATCGTGGAGCGGACGCTGTCCTGGCTGACCCGCTGCCGCCGTCTCGCGCGCAACCTCGAAAACCTGGCCAGGACCTCGGTCGCCTTGATCCCCCTGGCCATGATCAAGCTCATGGCAAGGCGCCTGGCTCGCTCATAAACTTCCTGGACGGGCTCTGAATTGCTCTGACGTCTTGATCCAGATCATTGATCTCAGCCTGGAATTTACTTTCTGATGAACGAACTACCGATTGATAGCAGGACTTCCTAGTTCCTGTTTGTGGCAGTTCTTCAATCGAAATTTGTTGCTTTGTCATGGGGCGTAATGCTTTAGGTTTGCTCCCATAGGCGCTTATGCAGGAACTCACCATGGGTGCGGTGCTCCCGATGCAGGATGCCGCTCTGTCCCTCACGCGGCCGCGGGTGAAGGCATCCACCTTCGGCTCCATGCTTGCTGCGGCAATCCTGGTTCCGCTCGGCATTTTCCTGCTCGCCGCCTGGCTCGCCTGGGGCCAGGTCTGGCGGCAGACCGAAGCGGAACTGGCGCGCACTGCGGATGCCGCAGCGGAATATGCCGCCCGCCTTCTCGACGGCCACGCGCTGTTGGCGGATCGGGTGGACGACCTGCTCGATACCATGCCGGACGCCGAGGTGCGCGAGCAGGAGGGCAGGCTGCACGCCGCGCTCAGGCGCATGACGGAGACACGCCCTTCGGTCCTGACCCTCTACGCCATTGATGCCGAGGGCTACCCCCTGGTCAGCGCCAATCTGCATCCGGTACCGCGGGGCAGAAGCCTCGCCGACCGGGATTTCTTCGAGGCCCTGCGTGCCGGCGAGACGGCCGGCCGCTTCATCAGCAAGGTGTATCGCGGCCGCTTCGATGGAGAGCTCTTCTTCAGCGTCGCCCACCAGCGCGGCGCGGCTATCCTGCATCCGGACGGAGCCTCCAGGCCAGCGGCCTTCCGTGGCGTCGTGATGGTTTCGCTCCGGCCGGGTGAGGTGGGTGCGGGCCTGAGCCAGTTCACCAGCAAGCCGGGCGACCTCATCAACCTGGTCCGCTCCGATGGCGAGATACTCGCCCGCAGCACCGGCTTCAGTTCCCAGCCGCATCCCCTGCCGGCGGACAGCCCCATGCGGCCGACGATGGCGGCCGGCGCTGAGCGTGGCACCAGCTATGGCTCGCCCGCCATGAGCGGTGTGGCCGGGATTGCCGCCTTTCGCCGGGTGGCGGGCTGGCCGGTCTATGCCGGCGTGGTGCGCCCGCGCGCGGCGGTCATCGGGGAATGGCAGAGCGCGATCATGTGGCAGGGCGCTTTCGCCGGCCCGGCCGTGCTCGGGCTGGTCGGGCTTGTCCTGCTGGCATTCCGGCGTTCGCGGGAAGCGGTGGAAGCCCGGGCGTCGCTACGCATGGAGGCCGAGCGGCGCCTTGCGGCGGAAGCCCTGGCCCACAGCGAGGCACGGCTGCAGCGGGCGCTGGCGGCAGGGCATGTCTTTGCCTTCGAATGGAACCCCACGACCGACGAGGTTGTGCGTTCCGCGAATTGCGGCCCGATCCTCGGCTTCGAGGAGGAAGGGGCGGCCATCCGGGACAACGGGCGCAACTTCTTCAGCCATATTCATCCGGAGGACCGCGACCGCTTCGTCGCCACCGCCACCGGCGCAACGCCGGCCAAGCCCGGCTATGCCATTCGCTACCGCTATCGCTGTCCCGATGGCCGCTTCGTCTGGCTGGAAGAAGCGGCGACGGCACGCTTCAGCCCCGACGGCCGGCTGGCGCACCTGTCCGGCCTGGCACGCGACGTCACGGTCGAGGTCAAGGCCGAGGAAGCGCTGCGCGAGAGCGAAGCGCGGCTTCGCCTGGCGCAGGAGGCCGGCGGCGTGGGAAGCTGGGACTGGGACCTGCTGCGCAATGTCGTCACTTGTTCCGAAGCCTATTGCCGGCTCTACGGGCTGGACCCCGACGGACCGGGGCATCAGGACTTCGATGCCTGGCTGGCCCAGGTCCATCCTGACGACCGGGATCGCACGGCAGCGGCGGCGCGCACCGGCATTACGGCCGGACATTACGACGTGGAATTCCGCATCCTGCGCCCCGACGGCTCCTTGCGCTGGGTCGTAGGCCGGGCCAGGACGCGTTTCGACGCAGAGGGGCGGCCCGTCCGTTTCTTCGGCGTCAATGTGGACATCACCGCGCTGCGCGAGGCGGAGCACAAGCTGCGTCTGGCGGCTGAGGGTGCCGGGCTGGGGATTTATGAAATGGACCTCATGCGCGGCGCTGTCTCCCTCGACGCACGCGCTGTCGCCCTGACGGAAGGCACCCTTCCGCCCGGAACCTGGGTGCCCATGAATGGGCCGGCCTATGCCGCCTACCTCGAACGAGTCCACCCGGAAGACCGCACGGCCAGGGAGGCGGCCAATGCAGCCATTGCAGGAGGAATGCGTCCTCATGTTTCACAGGAGTACCGGGTGCGGCGGGCGGATGGGAGTTGGGGCTGGCTCTGGGTGCATGGCACCGCCATGGAACGCGACCCCGTCTCCGGGCGCCCACGCCGTATCACCGGCATCATTCAGGACACGACCGAGCAACACCGGCTGGCCGAAGAGCTCCGCCAGAGCCAGAAGTTGCAGGCTCTCGGCGAGCTTGCCGGCGGCATCGCGCATGACTTCAACAACATCCTGCAGGCAGTGCTCGGTGGCGCCGCCCTGATCGAGCGGCGTGCCGAGGACATCGAGGGCGTCAGGCAACGGGCGCGGATGCTGAAGGAGGCTGCCGAACGCGGGGCGTCCATCACGCGGCGGCTTCTCGCCTTCGCCCGGCGTGGCGAGCTCCATGTGACGGCGGTGGACCCTGTCGCGCTGCTCGCAAGCGTGCAGGAGATCCTCGGGCCATCCCTGGGCTCCGGCATAGCGATCCGGGCCGAGGTACCGCCGGGACTGCCGGCGATACTGGCCGACAAGGGCCAACTGGAAACCGCCCTGATCAACCTCGCCACCAATGCCCGGGACGCAATGCCCTGGGGCGGCACGCTTACTGTCTCGGCAGTGGAGGAGCGGGTGGCTGAAGGAGAGACACCTTCACCGCCGGTAAAGCTGGCTCCGGGACGCTATGTCCGCTTCTCGGTCAGGGACAGCGGCGAAGGCATGGATACGGCGACGCTGACGCGCGTGTTCGAACCTTTCTTCACCACCAAGCCGCTCGGCAAGGGAACCGGGCTGGGGCTGCCCATGGTGAAGGGTTTCGCCGAGCAGTCGGGCGGTGGATTCGCAATCGAAAGTGCGCCTGGCCAGGGAACGCAGGTAAGCCTGTGGCTGCCCGTGGCCCTGAACGAGGCGGCCGTCGCAGCCCCGCCACCGTCAACGGCCCAGGACGCGGCGCCGGCCAAGGCGCACAGGGTCCTCGTGGTGGACGACGAACCGGCCGTGCGCGGCCTCATCGCGGCCGGGCTGGAACTGGCGGGCTATCGCATCCTCACTGCCGGGGATGGAGCCGAGGCGCTGAAACTCCTCGAGGCCGGCGAGGTGGTGGATCTCATGGTAACCGACCTCACCATGCCCGGCCTGGACGGCCTGACCCTGATCCGGGCGGCGCGCGCCCGGCATCCCCGCCTGCCGGTCATCCTGCTTACCGGCTACGCGGGCGATGCGGCCGCGCTGGAGCCGGGCACGGCTGAAGGCGCCCCCTTCGTGCTGCTCCGGAAGCCGGTGACGGAAACCCATCTGGCCGAGCGCGTCGCCTCATTGCTCGGACCGGCCGCGGAGCAGCCGGTGCAGCAGGCGATCTTGGCGATGTAGGCCGTGGAGCCTGCCCCGGCGCAGGGCGCTCGGACGGCAGCATGGCCAGGGGCGCCGCCCCTTTGGGCCGCATGGCGTGCGAAGCGCCAACCGGCAGGTGGAGACCCCTTCGGTGGCACCGCTGCCGCTGCGCTTCCAGGCATTCGCCACCAAACCGGAAACGCCAGGATCCGTGCAGGACTTGTCTTCCGGCCGGATGCCCCTGGCTGAAGCACCGTTCAGGCGCGGCGCGGACGCTGGCGGTTCCGGGTGCCGATGGCCCTGGCGGACCCGCCAGGTGGCCCCCTGCCCTCCTCCCGGGCAAGGCGGGACCCTGGTCGGGCGGGAAGCGTTGATGCCTTGGCCGGGACCGTCAGCACGCCCGACGCTGCCCATCGAGAGAAAGGCTCCTTGACCATGAAGCCGATGACCGAAGAACACTTCGCCATCCTGCGCCGGCACATGGTCGAAGTGATTGCAATTCACGCCGAGCTCCTGGAGGAGGAGATCGGCAAGGCCATGCTCGACGAGCGGATCCTGGCGGCGATGCTGCGTGTGCCTCGCCACCTCTTCGTCCCCGTGCATCTTGCGGCGCTGGCCTATCACGACACGCCGCTGCCGATCGGCTTCGACAAGACGATCTCCCAGCCCTTCATCTGCGCCCTCATGACCGATCTCCTCGCCCCCGAGCCGCATCATGCGGTGCTCGAGATCGGTACCGGCCGGGGCTATCAGACGGCGGTCCTCGCGGAGCTTGCGGAGCGGATCTGGAGTGTCGAGATCGTCGAGGAATTCGCGGCCCTCGCCGAAACGCTGCTGGAGCAGCTTGGCTACGATTCAATCAGCTTCCGTGTCGGCGACGGTACCCGAGGCTGGGCGGAGCACGCGCCCTATGACCGGATCCTGGTCTCGGCGGCTGCGGAGCGACCGCCGCCGGCCTTGCTCGAACAGCTCAAGCCAGGTG
>JAEWCI010000346.1 GCA_023390705.1 Pseudomonadota bacterium | reverse complement strand
GGCCACAGGACCACGACCCGGACGGCCCCGGCCCGTCCAGCGGCATGCGCGGGCGTGGCGGTCGCAGGCCGCGCCCGGGCGAGCCGCCGCCCGACGCGGCGCAGCTGCTCGGAACATAACGCTCTCCCGGCAGGCTGACGAAGAGGATCGGCCGATCGCCGCACCTGCGCGCGCAGTTTGGCCGCGCCATGCGTCCCAGGTGCTACCGCCGATTCGGCAACCCGGGACCGGTAGCCTCGGCCAGGGCAGGGTGCAGCCGCGGGGCAGGGTCCTCCGGCACCGGCCAAGGAGGCCGCCAGCGCCGCCCGATACCACCGGGCACATGTCCTGAAACAGGGCGCTGGTGTGATTGCCGGCACCGCCAGGTACTCTGCCGCGTTGGTACCAGCCGGCATGCTGGCTGCCCTTTGTTGCTTGCCACCCTGGCGCAACTGGCCTTCGGCCGGCGCACCGGCCATGGGTCTTCCAGAAAGGCAAGATGCGCCCTCATTGCATACAACTAAGGGGCGTTCAGCCCCCGGGAGAGCACATGCAAGACATCGCGACACAGGCCGCGCCGAGCCCGGACCCGACCGGGCCTTCCGGGGGCCGGGGCTGGCTGGAGCGCCTTTGGTCGAGCATCGCTGATCGCGGCCGCGCCTATGCCGACGTGCCTGCCGCCGGCCTGCCGCCAATGGAACGTGCCCGCCGCCTGTGCCGCGCCATGTTGTCCGAGCGCGGTGAAGCCTCCGGCGCCGCCGTGGCGCGGGAACTGCACGAGAGCGTTTGCGCGCTCAAGGGCGAAGACCGCCTGACCTTCTTCCGCTTCCTCGCCGAGGAGTTCGCGCCGGACCCCGGCAGGCTGAAAGCGGCAGTCGAGGCCTGGCTCGCGGCCCCCTCCATCCAGACCGCCGCCCGCCTGGGCGATGCGGCCGAACCGCCCCGGCAGGAGTTGCTGCGGCGGATGAACATGGCACCTGGCGGCACGGCGGCCCTGGTGAAGCTGCGGGAGGAACTGCTCGGCCTGACCCGCGGCGAGCCGGCGCTGAAGGTGCTGGACAGCGACCTGCGGCATCTTTTCGCCTCCTGGTTCAACCGTGGCTTCCTGGAGCTGCGCCGGATCGACTGGCAGACCCCGGCCGCAGTGCTGGAGAAGCTGATCCGCTACGAGGCGGTGCACGAGATCCAGGGTTGGGATGACCTTCGGCGCCGGCTTGAGGCGGACCGGCGCTGCTTCGCCTTCTTCCATCCCGCCTTGCCGGGCGAGCCGCTGATCTTCGTGGAAGTCGCACTGGTGCAGGGCATGGCCGCCGCCGTGCAACCCCTGCTGGCGCGGGACGAGAAGCCGGGCCCGCCGCAGGAGGCGGACACGGCGATCTTCTATTCCATCTCCAACTGCCAGGAGGGGCTGCGCGGCATCTCCTTCGGCAATTTCCTGATCAAGCAGGTCGTGGAGGAGCTGAAGGCGGAACTGCCCCAGCTCAGCCGCTTCGCCACCCTCTCGCCCGTCCCTGGCTTCCGCCGCTGGCTGGAGCGCCAATTGGCGAACCCGCCCGAAGGCGGCCTGTTCCGGCCGGAGGAGGCTGCTGCTCTGGGTGGCGCTGGTCCGGTCGAGGGCTTCCGGGCGATGACCGAAGGCGAATGGTGGCGTGATGAGGCAAGGCGTGACGCGCTCAAGGCGCCGCTGCTCCGCCTCGCCGCCGTCTATCTGACCCGGCCCAACAGCGGTGCGGGCAGCATTGACCCGGTCGCACGCTTCCACCTCGGCAACGGCGCGCGGCTGGAGCGGATCAACTGGCTGGGCAACACCTCGGCCCGCGGCATGCGCGAGAGTTACGGGGTGATGGTGAACTACCTCTATGACCGTGAAGCCATTGAGGCGCACCATGAAGCATTCGTGCATTCCGGCCAGGTCGCCCGGTCCACCGCCGTGGACGCATTGCTGCAACTGCCGCGCCAGCAACTGCCGCGCCAGCCGCTGGCGGCACAGCCCCGTTCCGCCCTCGCGCGTTTGCTGGGCGCTGAGGATAAGTCCGGCGGCAAACCTGGCTGACCGCCACCCTAGCTCCTGAGCCGCGCCTGACAGGAGAGAATGCCCCATGTCGCCGCAGACAGCCTCCATCCTGGGTCTGGTTGCGATGTTCATCGTCGCGACCGCCCTGCCCATCAACATGGGGGCGCTTGGCCTCGCCATGGCCTTCCTCATCGGCACGGTCTTCGTCGGGATGCCGACTGACCGAATCATTGCCGGCTTCCCCGGCGACCTCTTCGTCACCCTCGTCGGCATAACCTACCTCTTTGCCATCGCGCAGAAGAACGGAACCGTGGACTGGCTCGTGCACCGGGCGGTGCGGGTGGTGCGGGGGCATATCGCGGCGATCCCCTGGGTGATGTTCGCCGTCGCCGCGACCCTGACCGCGGTGGGGGCCGTCTCGCCCGCCGCTTGCGCCATCCTGGCGCCCATCGCCCTGCAATTCGCCCGGCAGTACGGAATAAGCCCACTGATGATGGGCCTGCTGGTCATCCATGGTGCGCAGGGTGGCGGCTTCTCCCCCATCAGCATCTATGGCGGCATCACCAACCAGATTGTCGCCCGCTCCGGCCTGCCGGTCAGCGAGACCTCTCTCTTCCTGGCGAGCCTCGGCTACAACCTGCTCTGCGCCACCGGAGTGTTCCTTGCCTTCGGTGGCCGCGCGCTCTTTTCCCGTCGGGCGACGGTGGGCGAGGTGACCGGCGACGAGCACGGCCCGGCGGGCCTGCCCTGGCATGGGCATGGCACCAGCGCGGATGTCACCATCGCGGCACCGGCGCATCCTGCCGCGGCGGAGTTGGACCTGCAGCAGATGGCAACGCTGGTCGGTCTTGCCGCGCTGGCGGTCGGTGCCCTCGCCTTCAACCTGAATGTCGGCCTTGTCGCGGTAACTGTGGCCGTGGTGCTGACGCTGCTGGCGCCGAGCGAGCAGAAGGGCGCGGTGGACAAGATCGGCTGGTCCACCATTCTGCTGGTTGGCGGCGTCATCACCTATGTCGGCGTGCTGCAGAGGTCGGGCGCCATCGACCAGGTGGGACAAGGCGTTTCCGGCATCGGGGTGCCGCTGCTGGCGGCGCTGCTGCTCTGCTACATCGGCGGCGTGGTCTCGGCCTTTGCCTCCTCGGTCGGCGTGCTGGGTGCCATCATCCCGCTGGCGGTGCCCTTCCTGCAGCAGGGGCAGATTGCGACGGCGGGCATGATCGCGGCCCTCGCCGTCTCCTCCACTGTCGTGGATGTCTCGCCCTTCTCGACCAACGGGGCGCTGGTGGTGGCCAATGCGCAGCCGGAGGAACGGGAGAGTGTCTATCGCCGCTTCCTGATCTACAGCATCGCGGGGGTGGTGGCCGGCCCATTGCTGGCCTGGCTGATCTTCGTCGTGCCGGGATGGATGTAGGCGCCGAAAGGCAGGGTGACCATGGCGGAGGTCCGCTTCGAGCGAGAAGCGGTCATTGTCTGGCTTCGGGACGCGCGCCGTCGCCGGGGCACCGTGAGCCTTGACGAGCGGGACCCTGCTGACCATCGTAGGCGCAAGGGGCCTTCCGCGATCGCCCCGTGAGGCTTCGGCCCAAGCATCGCGTCCATGCTCCGGCGCCAAGCGCCAGCGGAGGGGACGCTCATGCGAGCGCCTGACATTGTCGCCCTGTCCCTTGCCACGATGATCGGCCCATCGGCGCCCGGGAACGCCAGCGGCTCCACCACCGGCTACTTTGTTCCGGCCACTCCCAGGGAAGGCCGGTTCAGCACGCGCCAATCGGGAACGGCATCCGGCTCACGGCCATCCACGACCACATGCGGAGCGAGGAGCGCGGCAGTTCCTCGTGCGCTGCCGAACCGGGGGGAACCCGGCGCGGCTTGGGCGCGGCCTGCGTGCGGCACTCGACCGTAACCGTGGCAGCGCCGCAGCCGGCCAGGAGGGGAGGCATGTTGGAGGTCCCGTCGGATGGGTGGGCACTGATCGCGATAGCGGATCGGATCTTCGCGGGCGCGGGAAGAACAGGGGGCTGGACGAAGGCCGACGGCCTGATCCACTTCGAGGCGGAGGAACTGCGGTGAGTCCATCGGCCCCTGCCTCCGTGACCACCGGTGCCGCGGCGGCCGGCGACCCTGTCCGTCGCATCCTTCTCGCACGGGGGCTGCGCGACTTCGGCGATGGCCTCGTGGCGGTCCTGCTGCCTGCCTACCTTGTCGCACTCGGTTTTGGCGCGGCGGAGGTCGGTGCCGTCGCGACGATCGCTCTGCTCGGCTCCGCGCTGATGACGCTGGTGATGGGTGTCGTCGGGACACGCGTGGATCCCCGGTTGCTGCTCCTGCTGGCAGCCCTGCTGATGGCGGCGACCGGCCTCGGCTTCGCCGCGGTGGCGGCGAGCTTCGTGACGATCGCCGCGATCGCGCTGGTCGGCACCATCAACCCCTCGGCCGGGAGCGTCAGCATCTTCGTCCCGCTGGAGCAGGCCCTGCTCACGCATGCCACGGCGGATGCCAGGCGCACCGCGGTCTTCGCCCGCTACAGCCTCGTCGGTGCGCTCGCTGCGGCGCTGGGGGCGCTGGCTGCGGTCATCCCGGACGCCATGACGGCCACCGGGGTGCAACCGCTCGTCGCGCTTCGGTCGGCATTCCTGGCCTATGCCCTGCTCGGCGTCGCGTGCTTCCTGGCGTTTCGGCCGATTTCACCGCTCCCGGCGGCCGACCGTATCGAGAGGCACGCCCCGCTCAGTCAGTCCCGCGGCATCGTGGTCCGACTCGCCGCGCTGTTCTGCGTGGACTCCTTCGCGGGCGGCCTCGCGGTGCAGTCGCTGCTGGCGCTCTGGCTGTTCGAGCGGTTCGGCCTGTCGCTGGCCGAGGCCGGGCTGTTCTTCTTCTGGTCGGGCGTGCTCTCCGCCTTCTCCTTCCCGGTCGCGGCCTGGCTGGCAGCCCGGATCGGCCTCGTGAACACCATGGTGTTCACGCACATCCCGTCGAGCCTGTGCCTGATCGTGGCTACGCTGGCGCCGACCGCCGAGGTCGCGCTCGGGCTGCTGCTGATGCGGGCGGCACTCTCCCAGATGGATGTACCGACGCGCAGCTCCTATGTCATGGCGGTGGTCACGCCGGCGGAGCGGACCGCCGCGGCGAGCTTCACCGCGGTGCCGCGCAGCCTCGCCGCGGCGGCAAGCCCAGCCCTGGCCGGGGCGGTGTTCGCCGCGGGTTACCAGGAACTGCCCCTGGTCGCGTGCGGCCTGCTGAAGATCCTCTACGACTTCGCCCTGCTTGCGGCGTTTCGGCACATCAAACCCCCAGAGGAGCGGCCGCCCGCATCCACCCACTGAGTACCATGACCTCCATATGGGCAGGATGATGGTGCCTCGCGGCCTGCCCCGCGGGATCTGGCCGCCATCGCGGTGCCGCGTCCATCGCCGGTGGCGCGACGCTGAGGATCAGCGCCGCAGCCGGGATGTCGGTGGGAGAAGCGCCCCGAGAGACGGATTTCGGAGGCGACCTCCGCCATCCCGGAGGCCATCGCACCACGGCCATGGTCCCCGGCACCGCTCTGACTGACGAGGTCGTTGCCGGAAGGGCCGGGCGATGGCTACCCTTCGCTCCTGGTCGGCGAAATCGGCAGCGAACCGCCCAGCCCGGCAAGTCATATAGCCTGGACACCAGAGGCCGGAACGGCCCGCCAGACACAGGGGGAACATCCATGAAGCGCCGCAGCCTGCTGCTCACCGCCGCCAGCCTGCCTGCCGCCCGGACCGCCGCCGCGCAGGCGCCGGACTGGCCGAACCGGCCGCTGCGCCTGATCGTCCCCTTCCCGCCGGGCGGGCCGAGCGACATCTTCGCCCGCCTCCTCGCCCCTCTCTACTCCAGCGCGCTCGGCCAGCCCGTGGTGGTGGAGAACCGTGCCGGCGGTGGCGGCGTGACGGGCACGGATGCGGCGGCGAAGGCGGCGCCGGATGGCTACACCCTGGCGATCACCAATGGCGGCTCGCTCGTCATCACCCCGCATGTCAGCGCCAATGTCCCCTATCGCGTGCCCGAGGATTTCAGCCTGCTCAGCGTGGTTTCGCGCGTGCCGGAAGCGCTGGTGGCGAATCCCCGGCTTGGCCTGAAGACCCTGCCGGAACTGGTGGCGCGGGCGAAGCGGGAGCCGGGCCGGCTCAACATCGGCACCGCGGGCGCCGCCGGCCTGTCGCATCTCGCGGCGGAATTGCTGAAGGCACAGGCGGGGCTGAACATCGTGGTGGTGCCCTATCGCGGCGCGGCGCCGGCGGTGACCGATCTGGTGGCGGGCAATATCGACCTGCTCTTCGCCGACCTCCCGGTGCTGCTGCCGCAGCTTCGCGGCGGTGCCATGGTCGCGCTGGCCACCGCGAGCGGCCAGCGCAGCCCTTCCCTGCCGGAGGTGCCGACCACCGGCGAATTCGGCTACCCCGCCCTGCTGGCCGACAATTGGTATGCGGTGGTGGGGCCGCCCCGGCTGCCGGCTGCGGTGGTGGCACGGCTCTCCGCCGCCATGCGCCAGGCAAGCGAGTCACCGGAGCTGCGCGCCGCCTTCCAGGCCCAGGGGGCCGAGGCGGTCTTCACCACCCCGGCCGAATTCGCGGCCCTGGTCGAGCGTGAATCCGGGAAATGGCGGCGGATCGCGGAGAGCGCGGGCATACGGACGGATTAGCGCCAGGTCGCCGCGCCGGGAGTTGGCCGGGTTGACGGCGCCTGTCCCCGGCACCGTCGCGCCGATGAAGCCAGGCCGGGCGCGGCTGATGTCGGGGTGCCGAAACACGGCCCCGGTGTCGAGCCATTCGGGCCGGGTGGGCGCGGCGGGCTTCAGCCGGGGCAGTGGGTGGCGGTGGTCAGCACCGGTGGCGGGGGCTTCGGCCCACGGCAGGGCGCGCCGGCACTGGTGGCGCGCGCCCTGCGGAGGGATCGCCCGGCAGGGCGGAGGCGGAGGGGGAAGCATGGACCGCCCGGCTCTCCGTGACCTGATGTTCGATGCGGCCCTTCAGCGTCCGTGCGTGACCAGTACCGGAACCCGACTTCGGAAGCCAAGACCTTCTGCGCCGGGCATCACCCGGACAGCCCTCCACAAGCAGGAGGGAGGGTAACGGGTCGGCATGGGGAACCCAGCTGGCCGGCATCTCCCGGCATCGCGTGAACCTCAGCGCCGTGGCTTTGTCACGGCAGCCCTGGTGTGGCTCGCGCTTGCGAAGCAGACCCTCGGGAAGAAGACCAGCCTCGCCCTGCCTTCCTCCAAGCCGGGTTCAGGCTGCCCCGGCGCGGCAAACCTGGATGGGTGAGCGGCGTTGGCAGCCCTGGCGGCCGACGCCGGACTGACCGCCACCCCTTGCCTCGGGGACAGGCAGATGAACGGTGTGCGATGAACCCGGCGGCTCACGGCCGCCGCATGACGAGGCGGACGCGCAGCTCTTCCCGCGCTGGGCGACGCTGGCGGCGCGCCTTGCCCTCGTCTCGCTGGCGGGTATTCCGCTTGCGGTCCTGGGGCTGCTGATGGCGCTGCAGTACACGCCCTACGTCACGGGCGCGACCATCGCGCCCGAGCAGCCCGTGCCCTTCAGCCATGAGCATCATGTCGGCGGCCTCGGTATCGAGTGCCGCTACTGCCACACCTCGGTGGAGCGATCCCGCTTCGCCGGCCTGCCACCGACCCATACCTGCATGACCTGCCATTCCCAGCTCTGGACCAATGCGGCGGTGCTGGAGCCGGTGCGGCGCAGCCTGGCGGAAGGCAGGCCGATCCGCTGGCGGCGGGTGAACAGGCTGCCGGACTATGTCTATTTCGACCACAGCATCCATGTGGCGAAGGGCGTCGGCTGCACGACCTGCCACGGCCCGGTGGACACCATGCCGCTGATGCGCCAGGCAGCACCGCTGACCATGGGGTGGTGCCTCGACTGCCATACCCGCCCGCAGGCGCATCTGCGGCCTGAAAGCGAGATCTATGCGGGCCACTGGTCGGCGCCGCCGGACCAGGAGCAGCGCGGCGCGGCGCTGATCCGCCACTACGGCATCCGGACGGAGCATCTCTCCGATTGCTCGGTGTGCCACCGGTGAGTGGCGACCTTCTCTCCCGCCGCCAAGCGGCGCTCGGCCTGCTCGCCGCGGCCCTGTCCGGTACGCTGGTCGCCTGCTCGGAACCGGAGGAGGAGATCCTTCCCTATGTCGAGCAGCCGGAAAACCTCATCCCCGGCCTGCCGCTGCGCTTCGCCACCGCCCTGCCATTGAACGGCTACGGACGCGGCGTGCTCTGCACCTCCTTCGAGGGGCGCCCGACCAAGATCGAGGGCAACCCGGCGCATCCGGCGAGCCTCGGCGCGACGGACGTCTTCGCCGAGGCGGAGCTGATGCAGCTCTACGACCCCGACCGCTCGCGCAGCCCGCGCCATGCCGGCCGGCCGGCGACCTGGGAAGGGTTCCTCGCCGAATTCCTGCCGCGGCTGCAGGCGCTGCATGCGCGGGACGGGGAGGGGCTGCGGCTGCTCACGGGGCCGGTCACCTCGCCCACGCTGCTGCGCCTGATCGGCGAGGTGCGGCGGCGCTTCCCGCGCATGACCTGGCACGCCCATGCGCCGGTGTCGGAGGAGAATGCACGGCGCGGGGCGGCGCTTGCCTTCGGCCAGCCGATCGAGCTGCTGCCGCGGCTCGATCGCGCCGAGGTGGTGCTGTGCCTGGATGCCGACCCGCTCGGTCCCGGCCCGGACCAGATCCGCAACGCGCGCGCCTTCGCCGCGCAGCGCCAGGTGCGCGCAGGACAGACCCGCTTCGGCCGGCTCTATGTGCTGGAGCCGGCGATGTCGCTGACCGGCGCGAATGCCGACCACCACCGCCTGGCACGGCCGGAGGAATTCCGCGACATCGCCGCCTGGCGGGCGGCGGAACTCGGCGCGCCGCTGCCGCGGCCCGAATTGCCGGGGGAGCAGGTGCGCTTCCTGCGCGCCGTCGCGGCCGACCTGCAGGCGCATCGCGGCGCGGCGCTGGTGCTGGCCGGGGA
>JAEWCI010000233.1 GCA_023390705.1 Pseudomonadota bacterium | reverse complement strand
CCAATGACCCGCGCATCCTGCTGGCCGACGAGCCGACCGGCAATCTGGATGTGGCCACCGCCGAACGTGTCTTCGCCGAACTGCTGGAGACGGTGCGTCACCGGGGCGTGGCGGCGCTGATCGCCACCCACAACCCGGACCTGGCCCGGCGTATGGACCGGGTGGTGACGCTGCGCGGTGGGCGGGTCGAAGCGGGCTGAGCATCAGCGCGCCGCCGGTGCTATGCTGAAGGGATGAGCGACTCCTTCGTCCACCTCCACGCCCATTCCAGCTATTCACTCTCCGAAGGCGCCATCAAGGCGGAGAAGCTGCCGGCCCTGGCCAAGGATTCCGGCATGCCGGCCGTGGCCCTGACCGATACGGCAAACCTCTTCGGCGCGCTGGAATTCTCGCAGAGCGCGGCGGGGAAGGGGGTGCAACCCATCATGGGCTGCCAGCTCTGGCTCTCCCGCACCGTCAGCGACGACAGGCCGGAAGCCGAAAGGCTGGCGCCGGACCCGGTGGTGGCGCTGGCCATGGACGCCACGGGGCTGGACAATCTCCAGCGCCTCTCCTCGCTTTCCTTCCTCGGCGCCGATGGCTCCGGACGGCCTTGCCTCGGCTTCGACACCCTGGCGCAGCATGCCGCGGGCCTGATCCTGCTTACCGGTGGCACGCTCGGCCCGATCTCGCGGATGCTGGCCGAGGGCAGGCGCCAGCCGGCCGAGCATCTGCTAAACCGGTTGAAGGAAGCCTTCCCGGACCGGCTGGTGGTGGAGTTGCATCGCCACGGGCTGGCGGTGGAAAAAGCGGTGGAGCCCGGCCTGCTCGCCCTGGCCGATGCCGCCGGTCTGCCCATTGTCGCCGCGAACGATGTCTATTTCGCGAAGCCGGAGATGTACCTGGCGCATGACGCGCTGCTCTGCATCGCCGAAGGCCGGCTGCTGGCCGAACCGGACCGCCGCCGCGTCACGCCGGAGCACTGGTTCAAGCCCTCCGCCGCCATGCGCGCGCTCTTCGCCGATCTGCCGGAAGCCTGCGACAACACCCTGGCCATCGCCCGCCGCTGCGCGGTGATGGCGGAGACGAAGAAGCCCGAATTGCCGATCTGCCCCAAGGTGCAGCCCGGCATGACGGAAGCCGAAACGGTGCGCGACATGGCGCGGCGCGGGCTCAATGCGCGGCTGGACGCCATCGGCGCCGATACCGCCAAGCGTGAGATCTACGACAAGCGGCTGGAATACGAGCTCGGCGTCATCGAATCCATGGGCTTTTCCGGCTACTTCCTCATCGTCGCCGACTTCATCCAATGGGCGAAGCAGCAGGGAATTCCGGTGGGGCCGGGGCGCGGTTCGGGCGCTGGCAGCGTCGCCGCCTGGGCCCTGCAGATCACCGACCTCGACCCCCTGCGCTTCGGTCTGCTGTTCGAGCGCTTCCTGCACCCCGAACGCGTCTCGATGCCGGATTTCGATATCGATTTCTGCCAGGACCGGCGCGACGAGGTCATCAACTATGTCCGCCGCGAATATGGCGCGGATCGCGTGGCGCAGATCATCACCTTCGGCAAATTGCAGGCCAAGGCGGCGGTGCGCGATGTCGGCCGCGTATTGGGCATGCCCTATGGCCAAGTGGACAGGATCGCCAGCCTGATCCCCTTCAACCCGGCCAAGCCCGTTACGCTGGAACAGGCAATTGCCGAGGAACCACGCCTTCAGCAGATGCGCGATGGCGATGAGCAGGTGGCGCGGCTGCTGGAGATCGCCGGCCAGGTGGAGGGGCTGTACCGCAACGCCTCCACCCATGCCGCCGGCGTGGTCATCGGCCGCAAGCCGCTGATCGAGATCGTGCCGCTCTATCGCGACCCTCGGAACGAGATGCTGATCACCCAGTTCTCGATGAAGTATGTCGAGCAGGCGAGCCTGGTGAAGTTCGACTTCCTCGGCCTGAAGACGCTGACGGTGATCCAGCAGGCGCTGGCGATCCTGAAGAGCCAGGGCGTCGAGGTGGATATCAGCCGCATCCCGCTGGACGATGCCAGGACCTACGAGATGCTGCGCAAGGGCGACGCGGCCGGGGTGTTCCAGTTCGAAGGCCAGGGCATGCGCGACTGCCTGCGCCAGATGAAGGTGGACCGCTTCGAGGACCTGGTCGCCGCGGTGGCGCTGTACCGTCCCGGCCCCATGGCCAACATCCCCGCCTATTGCCAGCGCAAGCATGGCGAGCCCTGGGAGAGCCCGCACCCCAAGATCCACCACATCCTGGCCGAGACCTACGGCATCATGGTCTATCAGGAACAGGTCATGCAGATCGGCCAGGACCTGGCCGGCTACAGCCTGGGCGGCGCCGACCTGCTGCGCCGCGCCATGGGCAAGAAGATCAAGTCGGAGATGGAGAAGCAGCGCGTCATCTTCTGCGAAGGCGCGGTGAAGAACGGCGTGGATCCGCAGAAGGCCGGCGAGATCTTCGACCTGATGGAGAAATTCGCGGATTACGGCTTCAACAAGTCGCATGCCGCGGCCTATGCGCTGGTCAGCTACCAGACCGCCTGGCTGAAGGCGAACCACCCCGTTGCCTTCCTCGCGGCATCCATGACCCTCGACCTGGACAAGACCGAGAAGCTGGCCGGCCATATGCAGGAGGCATCGCGCCTCGGCATCCCGGTGCTGCCGCCGGATATCAACCGCAGCGGCGCCTTCTTCCTGGTGGAGGAGCAAGAGGATGGCACGCGCGCCATTCGCTTCGCCCTGGCGGCGGTGAAGCGCGTCGGCGCCGGCGCCATGCAGGACCTGGTGAAGGAGCGCGAGCGCAGCGGCCCCTTCGCCTCAGTCGCCGATTTCGCCCGGCGGGTGGACCCCAGGCTGCTGAACAAGATGCAGATCGAGAATCTGGCCAAGGCCGGCGCCTTCGACAGCCTGGAGCGGAACCGCGCACGCCTGGTTGCGGGCGCAGAGGTGGTGCTGCGCCGCGCCCAGGCCAGCGCCGAGGACCGCAGCAGCAACCAGATCGGGTTGTTCGGCGGCGCCGAGGCGGCGCCGGAGCCGTTGCGCCTGCCGGACATCCCGGACTGGCCACAACTCGAAAGGCTCTCCTACGAGGCCGAGGCGGTCGGCTTCCACCTTTCGGCGCATCCGCTGGATACCTACAAGCCGGTGCTGCAACGGCTGGGCGTCACGCCCATCGCCCGGGTGGCGGAGCGCGCCAAGGCCGGCAGCGCCCGGCTGAAGCTGGCCGGCACGGTGGTCGGCAGCAAGGAGCGCACCACCCGCACCGGCAGCCGCATGGCCTGGGTCAGCCTTTCCGACTCCAGCGGCAGCATCGAGATCACCTGCTTCTCGGAAGTGCTCTCCCGCTCGCGCGATTTGCTGGCGGAGGGAACCGCGATCCTCGCCTCGGTGGAGGCGCGGGTGGAGAACGAGGCACTGCGGCTCACCGCGAGCGAGGTCGAGGGCCTGGACAAGGCGGCCCAAGGGGTGGGGCAGGGAATGCGGCTCTGGCTGGAGCGGACCGAGGCGGTGGAGCCGATCCGCGCCCTGCTCGGCCGGGAGGGGCGCGGCAAGGGCCGCGTCATCCTGGTGGCCCGCACCGGGCCGGGGCAGGAGGTGGAGATGGCGCTCCCCGGTGGCTTCAACGTCTCGCCCCGGTTGATGCAGGCGATGAAGGTGTTGCCGGGGGTGGCGGAAGTGGAGCCGGTCTAGGTCCGATTCCTTCCGGAGATTTCCGGTAGGCCGGGTTCCGGACGGGCGTCCTCATGCAACGGAGCCCGGAGGTTTTCGCCTGTTGTCATTGGCGTGCAATCATCCGTGAAACCAATAGTTTCGTTCTCGCATATACGTGAAATACAGCATTGAAGGCCGCAACGGATCCTGGCTCCGGCAAACGCGGGAAGCATTTAGACTGCTCCGCGCAACCATGATGCCGGGAAAATAATATGCAAACGACTATTATGCCGCGTTTCATTGTTGGGGCAGGACTTTCCGCACTTCTTTTCACTACGGCCTGCCAGCCGATGCCCACCGGTCCTACAGCCTCCGAAGGGATCTACAACTCCCTCGTTGCGCAGTGCAGCGCACAGGGAGGAAGGGACAAGCGGGGTGAGGACGCCTGTGCTCAGGCGAATTCCCTTGTGCAGCAGGTTTCGGCCGAACGCGCGGTCCGCGACCAGCAGGCAGCAACCACGGCCCAGAACAACGCCCTCACGGCGGGCGTGGCGGCTGGCGCCGCGGGCCTCCTGGGCGGCGCCGTTCTCGGCGGGGCGCTGTCGGGTCCGCGCCACTACGGTCCCAGATACTACGGGTATCGGCCCTATCGCTGCGGCTATGGATGGTGCTGACCCGCGACAGGAGCAGGTTTCCGTAACGGGCCGAGGCACTTCCGGGGCGAGGAGCCGCACCTGGTGGCTTCGCCGCGGGTGATCGCCGCCTCGCCTGCGGCGTGGCTTGCCGATCGCCTTCCCCCATGCCATATCGCGCCCGCCGGACGGGGCAGGCCCCGCCCGGCTAATCCGCACGCGGTGCGCCCTTCAGGCCCTGGCACTCCAGGGCGGCAGGGTCCGGTCCCCGGTTCCGGGGAGAGCACCGCGGAGGCTCAACCGGACTGATCGGAAGGATCTCGCCCGATGGCGATGCCCCAGGTTTCCCTGCGCCAGCTCCTCGAAGCCGGCGTGCATTTCGGCCACCACACCCGGCGCTGGAACCCGCGCATGGCGCCGTACATCTTCGGCGTACGCAACCAGGTCCACATCCTGGACCTGCAGCAGACCGTGCCGATGCTGGAGCGCGCCCTGCGCGCGGTGCGCGACGTGGTGGCGGCCGGCGGCCGCGTGCTGTTCGTCGGCACCAAGAAGGCGGCGGCCGAATATGTGGCCGAAAGCGCCACCCGCTGCGGCCAGTACTATGTGAACCATCGTTGGCTCGGCGGCATGCTGACCAACTGGAAGACCATCACCGGCTCCATCAAGCGCCTGAAGCAGATGGACGAGCAGCTTTCCGGCAACATCCAGGGCCTCACCAAGAAGGAAGTCCTGATGCTGACGCGGGAGAAGGAGAAGCTCGACCGCGCGCTGGGCGGCATCCGCGAGATGGGCGGCCTGCCGGACATCCTCTTCGTCATCGACGTCGTGAAGGAGAAGCTGGCGATCGAGGAGGCCAACAAGCTCGGCATCCCGGTGGTCGCGGTGGTGGACAGCAATTCCGACCCCTCGGGCATCGCCTTCCCGATCCCCGGCAATGACGACGCGATCCGCGCCATCAATCTCTACTGCGACCTGGTCGCCGGTGCGGTGTTCGACGGCATCAGCGCCGACCTGCAGGCCTCCGGCGTGGATATCGGCGCCGCCGAGGAACTGCCGGAGGAGGAGCCGGTCCTGGAGACGGCGCAGGCCAGCCCGACGGTCGGCGTGGACCATGAGTCGCTGGAGGCGATGGTCCAGAGCAACCGCGACGACGGCAACCAGGCCGGCAAGGTCTGAGCGCAGGATCGGGGAGAACATAGCCATGGCCGAGATCACAGCCGCTCTGGTGCGTGACCTGCGCGAGAAGACCGGTGCGGGCATGATGGACTGCAAGAAGGCGCTGACCGAATCCGGCGGCGACATGGAAGCCGCCATCGACTGGCTGCGGAAGAAGGGGCTTTCGGCCGCCGCTAAGAAGTCCGGCCGCACCGCGGCCGAGGGCCTGGTCGGCGTCGCCACCGGTCCCGGCGTGGGCGGCATGGTCGAGGTCAATGCCGAGACCGACTTCGTTGCCCGCAACGAGAAGTTCCAGGCCTTCGTCGCCGAGGTGGCGGGGCTGGTGCTCTCGGTCGGCGACGACGTGGAGAAGCTGAAGGCCGCCACCTATCCCGGCACCGGGCACAGCGTCGCGGACGAGCTGACCAACCTGATCGCCACGGTCGGCGAGAACATGGCGATCCGCCGCGCCCGTCGCTTCACGGTGCAGGCCGGCACGGTGGCGAGCTATGTCCACAACGCCGTCCGCCCCGGACTCGGCAAGATCGGTGTGCTGGTGGCGCTCGAAGGCCAGAGCGAGGCCGAGGTGCTGGAGACGCTTGGCCGCCAGATCGGCATGCATGTCGCCGCGGCCCGGCCCGAGGCGCTGGACGTTACCGCTGTCGAGCCTTCGGCGCTGGAGCGCGAGCGCGCGGTGCTGACCGAACAGGCCCAGGCTTCCGGCAAGCCGCCCGCGGTCATCGAAAAGATGGTCGAGGGCCGTATCCGGAAATACTACGAGGAAGTGGTGCTGCTGGAGCAGGTCTGGGTGCATGACGGCGAGAGCCGGGTGAAGGCGGTGGTGCAGAAGGCCGGCTCCAAGCTGGTTGGCTTCGCCCGCTTCCAGCTCGGCGAGGGCATCGAGAAGCAGGCCGGCGACTTCGCTGCCGAGGTCGCTGCCCAGGCCGGCCTGACCAAGCACTGAAGACACCGGCGCCCACCCTTGCCGGGGGGCGACG
>JAEWCI010000230.1 GCA_023390705.1 Pseudomonadota bacterium | reverse complement strand
CTACACCGCCGCAAGGGCCGCGGCGGCGCTGGAGCGGCTGCTGGAGGACGAGGCGGTGGAAGCCCGCGCCGGCGCCATCGGCCAGGCAATCCGCGCCGAGGACGGCGTGGCGGCCGCCTGCGCGGTGATCGAGGCGAATCTGCCGCCGATGTGATGCGCTTCGGCGCTTCGCGGCCCGCCCCCCCTTCACGCCGGCCCGCATCGCCGCAATTGTTGGGGCAGCAAGAGAGACGGGGGATCAGATGGCCAAGTTCGGGCTGAGCCAGCCGCTGCGTCGCATCGAGGACCCGCGCCTGCTCCGGGGCGACGGGCGCTACACGGATGACATCGCCGCCGAAGGGCAGGCGCATGGCGTGGTCCTGCGCAGCCCCTACGCCGCGGCCCGCATCCTCTCCATCGACACCGCCCCGGCGAAGGCGGTGCCCGGCGTGCTGGGCGTCTTCACCGCCGCCGACCTGCGTGCCGAGGGGTTGGGCGAACTGCCCTGCGCCATCCCGCTGAAGAACCGCGACGGCAGCCGCCGCGCCGAGACGCCGCATTACGCGCTGGCGGAGGAACGGGTGCGCCATGTCGGCGACCCCGTGGCCTTCGTGGTGGCGGAAACCCCCCAGGCGGCGCGTGACGGCGCCGAGGCCGTGGTGGTGGCGTATGAGGAACTGCCCTCCGCCACCGACCTCGCCACCGCCTGGCAGCCCGGCCAGCCGCGGGTCTGGGACAATGTCCCCGACAATATCTGCTTCGACTGGGAAACCGGCGACAAGGCCAAGGCCGACGCGCTGTTCGCCCAGGCGGCGCATGTCACCCGCCTGACCGTGGTGAACAACCGCATCGTCGTCTCCTCCATGGAGGCGCGGGCGGCCCTGGCCAGCTACGACCAGGCGGAGGGCAAATTCACCCTGCACACCAATACCCAGGGCTCCTGGCTGGTGAAGGGACTTCTTGCCAGCGCGGTGTTCAAGCTGCCGGAGGAGAAATTCCGTGTCGTCACGCCGGATGTCGGCGGCGGCTTCGGCATGAAGCTGTTCCTCTATGCCGAGCATGTGCTGGTCTGCTTCGCCGCCCGCCGCCTGGGCCGGCCGGTGAAATGGACGAGCGACCGGATGGAGGCCTTCCTGGCCGACACCCATGGCCGCGACAACATCACCCTGGGCGAGCTGGCGCTGGACGGGGACGGCAAATTCCTGGCGCTGCGGACAAGGAATTACGCCGGCATGGGCGCCTATTTCTCCACCTTCGGGCCCTATATCCCGACCATGGCGGGGACCAAGGTGCTGGCCAGCGTCTATGGCTTCCAGGCGATCCACGCCCATGTCATCGGCGTGCTGACCAACACCACGCCGGTGGACGCCTATCGCGGCGCCGGACGGCCGGAGAGCAACTACCTAGTGGAGCGGCTGATCGACACCGCGGCGCGCGAGCTGAACATCGACCGCATCGAGCTGCGGAAGCGCAACATGGTGCCCGCCAGCGCCATGCCCTTCACCAGCGCCATGGGCCAGCGCTACGACAGCGGCGAATTCGCCACCGTGCTGGAGGCCGCGCTGAAGAAGATCGACTGGGCCGGCTTCCCGGCGCGGCGGTCGGCGGCGGCGGCGCAGGGTAGGCGGCGCGGCATCGGCCTGGCCTATTACCTGGAAGCCACCGGCGGCGACCCGACCGAACGCGCGGAGGTGCGCTTCGCGGAGGACGGCATGGTGGAGGTGCTGGTCGGCACCCAGTCCACCGGCCAGGGGCACGAAACGGCCTATGCCATGATGACCAGCCATGAGCTGGGCGTGCCGATCGAGAAGATCCGCATCACCCAGGGCGATTCCGACGCCATCCCGACCGGCGGCGGCACCGGCGGCGCGCGCAGCCTCTATTCGGAAGGCCAGGCCATCCTGGCAACCACCGCCTCGGTGATCGAGAAGGGGAAGCAGGCGGCGTCGGAGCATCTGGAGGCCGCCGTGGCCGATATCGAATTCGGCCAGGGCCGCTTCGGCGTGGTCGGCACCGACCGCGGCATCGGCATCCTGGAACTGGCCGCGGCGCAGCGGGCCCGGGCGGCCAAGGGCGAAAGCGCGACGCTGCTGGACGCGGCCGAGGTGGCGGAAATCAAGTCCCACACCTTCCCCAATGGCTGCCACATCGCCGAGGTGGAGGTGGACCCCGATACCGGCACGGTCGGCGTGGTGCGCTACATCGTGGTGGACGATGTCGGCCACGCCCTCAACCCGCTGATCGTGCGCGGCCAGGTGCATGGCGGCGTGGCGCAGGGGCTGGGCCAGGCGCTGCTGGAACGCACCGCCTATGACAGGGAAAGCGGCCAGCTCCTCTCGGCCAGCTTCCAGGACTACGCCCTGCCGCGCGCCTCCGACCTGCCGGATGTCGAGGTGGACCTCATCGAGGTACCCTGCGAGACGAACCCGCTGGGCGTGAAGGGCGCCGGGGAGGCCGGGGCGGTCGGCTCGCCGCCGGCGCTGATCAATGCCTTGGTGGATGCGCTGGCCGATGACGGCGTGCGCAGCATAGACATGCCGGCGACGCCGGAGGCCGTGTGGCAGGCCATCGCCGGGACGAAGCGGGCGGCCTGAGCGGCCGGCCCCCCTTTCCCGTCGCGGCGGGGGAGGGGGCCTCGCCGGCCCGGCTGCCGCCAGGGTGGCATGGCGCCGCGCCTGGCACTGTGGCCCACAGCGTTCTGCGCGTCATCCTGAACGCGCAAAACGCTGCAGGTCATTGTCTGTAGAGCAACTTCGCGCTCCCGGGCGTTCATGCCCGTCCGCGATCTGCTCTAGCGCAGCACGTAGTTGACGATGTTGCAGAGATTCACGTTGCGCCTTTCCTGCGCCTGGCGGTCGCTGAAGACGATCCGCAGGTCGTAGATGCATTCGCCGAGCGGCAGGCGGATGGCGTAGATCTGCCCCGGCTCGACCATGTCGTTGCCCAGCCGGTCCGGCCCCCAGTTCTGCTGCGAACTGGGCGAGGCGAAGAGGGAGAGGACCGTGCGGCTGCTCTGGTTAGCGAGGTGGAAGGAGGGATTGCCGCCGCCCTGGGCCTGGCCCTGGCCCTGGCGCGCTTCGCCCAGGGTTACGTTGACGATGTTGCAGGTGTTCACGTTGCGCCGTTCTTCCGCCCTGCCACCCTGATAGACGATGCGGATGTCATAGACGCATTCGCCCACGGGCAGGCGGATGATGTAGCTGGCACCGGGGCGGATGACCTCGTCGCCCAGCCGGTCCCGGCCCCAGTTGCTCTGGCTGGATGGCGAGGCGAAGACCCGTTCCACGACATCCGGCGTGTTGTTCACCACCCTGAAGGAGGGGTCATTGGACTGGGCCCATGCAGCCGGTGCGGCGCCCGCCGCGATGCCGAACAGCAGGGCCAGAAGCGCGCGACGCAACATGCGATCTCCTCGAACGGGTTTCCCTGACGGGAACATAGGCCAGCCTGTTGCCATCGTCACATGACGGCATCGGCTTTCTTTCGGCCCGGCGCTTCACGGCCCCCGGGGCAAAGGATTTCCGCCGGCAGGCCGGCTACAGCGGATTGCGTCCAGAATTGAATGCCAATCCGCCGTAGATCATTGTCTGTCGAGCGGATTCACGCTCCCGGGCGTTCACGCCCGTCCGCGATCCGCGCTAGTCCGGCCCGTCCGCGGCGCCGAGTCCGGCCAGCCGTGCCTCAAGCGCCGCCAGCGCGGCGGAGAGCGCCGTGCGGTCCGGCTCCGCCAGCCCGGCGAGAAGCTCGGCCTCCAACTGGCGGGCCAGGGGCACGATGCCCGCGTGCACCCGGCGGCCGGCGGTGGTGAATTCCAGCCGCTGCACGCGGCGGTCCGCGGTGTCCGCGCGGCGGCGCAGCAATCCGCGGCCGACCAACGCATGGACCGCGCGGCTGACCTTCACCTTGTCCATGGCAGTGCGCTCCGCCACCTCCGTCGAGGACAGGCCGCCGAAGCGGCCGACCACCGCCAGCACCCGCCATTCCGGGATGGAGAGCCCGAATGCCGTGGAATAGCGCTGCGCGAAGAGGCGCGCCGTGCGATTGGCGGCCACCGAGAGCCGGTAGGGCAGGAATTCCTCCAGCCGGAATTCCCCCGCCTGCGTATCGCCTGACATTGATTTCATTTGAAACTGACAGGTGGCGGCGGTCAACCGGAAAGGGTGGCGCCGGCGGCCTGTCGCGACGGCACGGCCCCCAGGGCGGCACCGGCGAGGAATCGGGCGCCCGCGAACCGCCGGCCGGCGTTAAGATGCGGTGATGCCCGGCACAGCACGCATCCCCCGCACATGGCCCCTGGCCGGCACCGCCCGCCAGCCTGCCGAACGGCCGGCCCCTTTCCCGACTTGGCACGGGCCATCCGCCGGGCCAATTCCTGAAGCCGGACCAGAACCCGAGGAGACCCCATGGCCGCCTTCGCCTCCGCGAATGACCTCTCGGAAAAGCAGGTCTCCTTCGACGAACTCGGCCCCGGCCTCTACGCCTACACGGCGGAAGGCGACCCGAATTCGGGAGTGATCCTCGGGCCGGACGGCGTAGTGGTGGTGGACGCCCAGGCGACGCCGGCCATGGCGCAGGACGTGATGGCAAGGATCTCTACCGTCACGCCGCTGCCGGTGACCCAGTTGGTGCTGACGCACTACCACGCGGTGCGGGTGCTCGGCGCCAGCGGCTACCCGGCGGTGCGGAACATCATCTGTTCCGAGGTGACGCGGGAACTGATCGTCGAGCGCGGCCAGCAGGACATGGACAGCGAGATCGGCCGCTTCCCGCGGCTGTTCCGCGGCAAGGAAAGCATCCCCGGCCTGACCTGGCCGACCCATAGCTTCCAGCGGCGCATGACGCTCTGGCTGGGGGCGCGTGAGGCGCAGGTCATCCATATCGGCCGGGCCCACACCATGGGCGACACGGTGGTCTGGCTGCCGAAGGAGAAGGTGCTCTTCGCCGGCGACACGGTGGAATTCGCCGCCACCCCCTATTGCGGCGACGCCCATTTCACCGACTGGCCGGCGACGCTGGAGGCCATCCGCGAACTGGGGCCGGAGAAGCTGGTGCCGGGCCGTGGGCGCGCCCTGCTGACCAAATCCGACATCGCCCAGGGCCTGGCCGACACGGCGGACTTCACCGGCACGCTGTTCGCCCGGGTGAAGCAGGGGGTGGCGAAGGGCTGGACCCTGAAGCAGATCTACGACGACTGCATGGACCACATGCGGCCGCGCTACGGCAATTGGGTGATCTTCGAGCACTGCATGCCCTTCAACGTCTCCCGCGCCTTCGACGAGGCCAGCGGCCTCGACCGCCCGCGCATCTGGACCGCGGAGCGCGACCTGGAGATGTGG
>JAEWCI010000119.1 GCA_023390705.1 Pseudomonadota bacterium | reverse complement strand
CTCCGGCCCCGGCCGCCGCCCGCGCGCCCAGCCCGGCACCGGCCATTACCGCGCCGCACAAGGCGGTGCCGCACAGCAATATCCGCAAGGTCATCGCCCGGCGGCTTTCCGAATCGAAGCGCGAGATCCCGCATTTCTATGTCTCGATGGACATGGAGATAGACGCGCTGCTGAAGCTGCGGGCGGAGCTGAACGGCAAGTCGCCGAAGGAGGGGCCGGGCGCCTTCAGGCTCTCGGTCAACGACCTCGTCATCAAGGCCACCGCCGTGGCGCTGCGCCGCTTCCCGGAGGTCAACGCCTCCTGGACCGACGAAGCGATGATCCAGTACGAGGATGTTGACATCAGCGTGGCGGTGGCGACGCCGACCGGCCTCATCACCCCCATCATCCGCAAGGCGGACCAGAAGGGCCTGGCGGCCATCAGCAACGAGATGAAGGACCTGGCCGCGCGGGCCAAGGCGGGCAAGCTGAAGCCTGAGGAATTCCAGGGCGGCGGCTTCTCCATCTCCAACATGGGAATGTATGGCGTCAGCAATTTCAGCGCCATCATCAACCCGCCCCAGGCCGGTATCCTGGCGGTGGCCGCCGGGCAGCAGCGGCCGGTGGTGAAGGACGGCCAGCTCGCGGTCGCCACGGTGATGACCTGCACCCTCAGCGTGGATCACCGCGTCATCGACGGCGCCCTGGCGGCCGAGTTCATCCAGGCGCTGAAGGGCATCATCGAGGAACCGCTGAGCCTGATGCTGTGAGCGTGTCATCCGCTGCCGGGAGCACCGAGGGGCGCGCGGGCCTGGATCGGCGGCGCGATGCGTCGCTCACGCTGCGCGACGCGACGGCGGAGGACCTCCACCTCATCCTCCGCTTCGTCCGTGCCCTCGCGGCCTATGAGAAGCTGGAGCATGAGGCGGTGGCGACGGAGGAGGACTTCCGCCGCCATCTCTTCACCGAACCACGCCGGGCGGAGGCGCTGATCGCCGAATGGCAGGGCGAGCCGGTCGGGCTGGCGCTGTGGTTCTACAGCTTCTCCACCTTCCTCGGCCGGCCGGGCCTCTACCTTGAGGACATCTTCGTCGAGCCGGCCCACCGCAACCGCGGCATCGGCAAGGCGATGTTCCGGGAACTGGCCCGGCGCGCCATCGCCGCGGGCTGCGGCCGGATGGAATGGTCCGTGCTGGACTGGAACGCGCCGTCCATCGCCTTCTACCGCTCGGTAGGCGCATGCCCGCGCCAGGGCTGGACCGCACAACGACTGACCGGCGAGGCGCTTGCGGCGCTGGCCGCGCAGGAGGGTTGAACCATGGCCGAACAGCAGAGCTTCGACCTCATCGTGCTGGGCGGCGGCCCGGGCGGCTATGTCGCGGCGATCCGTGCCGCGCAGCTCGGCATGAAGACCGCGCTGGTGGAACGCGAGCATCTCGGCGGCATCTGCCTGAACTGGGGCTGCATTCCCACCAAGGCGCTGCTGCGCGGCAGCGAAATCAACCACCTGCTGCACAGCCTGGATGCCTATGGCTTCGCCGCCGACAACATCCGCTTCGACATCGCCAAGGTGGTGAAGCGCAGCCGCCAGGTTGCGGCGCAGCTCTCCGGCGGGGTGAAGGGGCTGCTGCGCAAGAACAAGGTGACGGTCTTCGACGGCGAGGGCGCGCTGGCCGGGCCGGGGAAGATGGCCGTGAGCAAGGACGGCAAGCCGGTGGCGGAGCTGGCGGCGAAGCACATCATCCTGGCCACCGGCGCGCGGGCGCGGGTGCTGCCGGGGATCGAGCCGGACGGCAAGCTGATCTGGACCTACCGGGAAGCGATGGTGCCGCCCGCCATGCCGCAGAGCCTCATCGTCATCGGCTCCGGCGCCATCGGCAGCGAATTCGCCAGCTTCTACCTGAACATGGGCGCCAAGGTGACCCTGGTGGAGGTGCTGGACCGCATCCTGCCGGTGGAGGATGCGGAGATCAGCGCCTTCGTGCACAAGAGCTTCCAGAAACAGGGCATGCAGATCCTGACCGGCGCCCGGGTCCAGGGTGTCCGCAAGGGCGGGGACAATGTCACCGCCATCATCGAGGCCGGCGGCAAGGTGCAGGAGATCACGGCGGACCGGCTGATCTCGGCGGTCGGCATCGTCGGCAATGTCGAGGGCATCGGGCTGGAGGGCACCGGGGTGAAGGTGGACCGCACCCATGTGCTGATCGACGAATTCTGCCGCACCGGCGAAGCGGGGGTCTATGCCATCGGCGACCTCACCGGCCCGCCCTGGCTGGCGCACAAGGCCAGCCATGAAGGGGTGATCTGCGTCGAGGCCATCGCCGGCCTGCATCCGCACCCGATGGATGTCACCAACATCCCCGGCTGCACCTATTGCCGGCCGCAGGTCGCCAGCGTCGGCCTGACCGAGGCGGCGGCCAGGGAGAAGGGGCATGAGGTCAGGGTCGGCCGCTTCCCCTTCATCGGTAACGGCAAGGCCATTGCGATGGGCGAGCCGGAGGGCATGGTCAAGACCGTCTTCGATGCCAAGACCGGGGAACTGCTGGGCGCCCATATGGCCGGGCCGGAAGTGACGGAAATGATCCAGGGCTACACCATCGCCCGCACCCTGGAGAGCACCGAGGCAGAGCTGATGCACACCATCTTCCCCCACCCGACCATCTCGGAAGCGATGCATGAGGCGGTGCTTGATGCCTATGGCCGGGTGATCCACATCTAGGGCTCGCGGGCTGGCCACCCGGCCGGGCCGGGCGCCCGGCTTGGCGCCGGTCGCGCCGTCAGGTGCGCGGAACCGCGCGAGCCATCAAGCGCGCGGAAC
>JAEWCI010000118.1 GCA_023390705.1 Pseudomonadota bacterium | reverse complement strand
GGCCAATATCCGCTACCGCGTGGTCGGCCACACCCTGCGCACCGTCTCCTCCGGCGGCGATCCGCTCGGCTGGATCACCCTGCGCGACAGCCAGGAATTGCAGTTCCGCCTCAGCCCGCCGGCGGCGCGCCGGGCGCAGCAGGGCGGCGGCGGGGCGCTGCCGCAGGATACCGTCAATGCGGTGATCGCCCAGGTCTCGCCCCATGCGCGCGCCGACGACATCGCCGACGAACTGCGGCGCTGGAAGCATTTCGCCGCGCTGACCGCCGAGGAGCAGGAGAATGTCCTGACCCGCAGCGTGGTCGAGCGCGCGCGCCGGCAACTTGGCCTGTTCACCGGCGTGCTGCTGCTGGTCTCGGCGGTGATCGTGGCATTGATCGTCTACACCCTGACCATGGACAAGCTGCGGGAGATCGCCACGCTCAAGCTGATCGGCGCGCCCGACCGGACCATCGTCGCGCTGGTGATGCAGCAGGCGCTGCTGCTGGGCGTGGTGGGCTTTGCCGGCGGCACCAGCCTGCTGATGATGGTGAAGGATGCCTTTCCCCGCCGCGTGCTGCTGGGGCCGGAGGAAGTGTTCGGCTTCGGCCTGCTGGTCTGCCTCATCTGCCTGGTCGCCAGCCTGCTGGGCGTGCGCGCGGCGTTGCGCATCGAACCGGCGCAGGCGCTTGGTGGCTAGGCGCGGATGGGTGTGACACGGATGAGCGGGCAACTTGTCGAACTGACAGGCATCGCCAAGGGCTTCGGGGAAGGCGAGGCGCGGGTGCAGGCGCTGTCCGACATCACGCTTGCGGTCGGGCCGGGGGAGGTGGTGGGGCTGCGTGGTCCTTCCGGCAGCGGCAAGTCCACCCTGCTGAACCTGGTGGCCTGCATCCTGGAGCCCGATGCCGGCGTGCTGCGCCTGGCCGGCGAAACGGTATGGGATGGTCGCTGGGCGCGGGCCGACCTGCGCGCGCTGCGGCGGGAGAAGATCGGCTTCATCTTCCAGTTCCACAACCTGCTGCCCTTCCTGGACGCCACCGACAACGTGGCGCTGGCGCTGACCCTGAACGGCGTCCCGCTGGCCCAGGCGCGGAACCGGGCAAGGGAACTGCTGGATTACCTGCAGGTTGGACGGCGCGCCGCGGCCATGCCGGCCAAGCTTTCGGGCGGCGAGGCGCAGCGGGTGGCGATTGCCCGGGCGCTGGCCAACCGCCCGCGCATCATCCTGGCGGATGAGCCGACCGCGGCGCTGGATTCCGAGCGTGCCCAGCGGGTGATGGCGCTGCTGCACGACGTGGCGAGGGAGCACCAGGCGGCCGTGCTCGTTGTGACCCATGATGAGAAGATATTCGCCCGTTTCGACCGCATGGTGAGCCTGCGGGACGGGCGGATCGAGGCTTTGCAACGGCAAGGAGAGTGACGATGCCAACCAGGGAAAGCGGCGTGATCGGCGAGGGCCATGGCCTGCGCTGGTATCTGGTGCTGAACGGCAGCCGCGGCACCGCCTATGTGCAGCGGGTCGGGAGGCCCGGCTATGACGCGGTGCGGCACTGGGATGCGCCCGATGCCCGCACCCCGGACCATGTGCTGGGTGAGGACCGGCCGGGCCGCGCCTTCGCCAGCGCCGGCGCCAGCCAGCGCAGCGGCATGGAATACGACAACAAGGACGACAGCCCGAAGGAACATGCCAAGCGCGACCTGATGGCGCATATCGCCGCCGAGGCGGCGGCCGCGCTGCGCGACCGGCAGGTGACCGGACTGGTGGTGGTGGCGCCGCCGCCGCAGCGCCATATCCTGAAGGATCACCTGCCGCACGACCTGCGCCAGGCCATCCTGGCCGAACATGACGGCGACTGGACGAAGCTGCCGCTCGAGGAAGTCTTCGAGCGCCTGGACGCGCTGCGCCACGCCGGGTGAACGGCCCGCCCGGCAGCGCGTTCGCCTTGCCTGAACAGCAGGGAGAGGCGCGATGACAGCTGCGGAACGCAAGGCCCAGGAACAGGCCCGGCGGGTGGAGAGCCCGGCCGAGAGCGGCACCGGCCGCTGGTTCCTGGTGGCCAATGGCAGCCGGGCCCAGGCCTGGCAGCAGCGTGTGGGCAGCCCGGGCTATGACCTGGTGCGGGAATGGGACGATCCGGAGGCACGCTTCAACGGCACCACGGATCTCCGCCCGCATGACCCCAAGGCGGATGAGGCGACCGCCCATACGCCGCGCGACCTGATGGAAGAACTGGTCGCCGATCTTTCCCAGGCGGTGCGGACGGGCTCGCTGCGCGGCTTCTACCTGCTGGCGCCGGCACCCTTTCTCAGCCGGCTGAAATCGGCGCTGCCGAATGACATCCGACACTATCTGGTGGCGGAGCATGGCGGCGACCTGGTTCAGATGCCGCGCGGCGAATTGTTCCAGCGCCTCGACGCGTTGCGCCGCGCGACTCCAGAAGGCGTGCCGGCGGACGCCCCGGCAGCGCTGCGCCATCCCTCGCCGGATCGGGCTTGAAGCCGGGGCCCGGGCAGGCAACATGCCGGGTATGGAGCAGGACCGCCCGGGCCACCGCCCGCCCATCCTCGACATGACACCGGAGGGCGAATTCCGCTCTCCGCCGCAACCCACGCGCGCGGCGTGGCTCGACCGCGTGCTCGGCCGGGTGGGCGGGGTGGCCCTGCTGGCGGCGCTGGCTGCCGGCGGGCTGCTGCTGGTGTCGCTGGCGGTGCTCTTCATCGGGCTGCTGCTGCCGGTGGCGATCGGGGCCGGGCTGTTGGCGCTGGGCAGCCTCTGGTGGCGCGGCCGGCGGCTGCGGCGCCAGGGTGGCAGCCAGGGGGGCGGCATCCGCTTCGTCGTCATCCGCCGCTGAACGCGGCAGACCGACCACCCCATTTCGAGATAGATCCCAGCCGACTCTATGAGGTTGGCCGCGACGGCGCGCCACGGACGGACAGCGGCACGGCGCCGGAATGGCTGGACCTGCGGCACCGCCGCATCCTTGGCTGGTTCCTGCTTTCCGGTGCGCTGGTTGCGGGCCTGGCCGGGTTTTCGGCACTGAGCTTCATGCTCGGGCTCCGGCTCCTGGCGGCGGGGTTCGCCCTGGCGACGCTGGTGGCTTCGCCATTGCTGCTCTGGGGGCCGCTCCAGGACTGGTGGCAGCACCGCCGGGGGCGGAGGCGCCGCCACCGGCAGCGGCCCGATTCCTTCCCGTAGCGCCTGGGGGCCGGTGACCCCGGTGGCTGCTGCCATACCGGCCGCCACACCGGGCTTCCATCGCAGCACAGCAGGGCGATGAGAACCCGGCAACCCTGCCGCGCCGGTAGCCGGCTTCGGCGGTCAAGACCTTCTGCGCCGGGTATCATGGGACCTGTGCGCGGATCGCCGGACACGCAGCGCCTTGTGGCCGAGTGCCCGGCGGAGCCGCCAAGACTTGCGGCTCATCGGACCCGCGCACAGGTTTCATCACATGCGGCGGCGGCCCTCTGCCTTCCCGGGATCTTGCCGGCACAGCTGCCCTGCCGTTCAGCCAGGCGGCTCGCCTGCCAGCCAGCGCGCGCCGCGGGCATAGAGCGCCTCCACCTCGGGGCCCTTCAGCCCGGGCATGTCGGTCTTCACCGCATAGCCTATCTGCGTCTGCAGATAGGCCAGGTGCCGGTAGCCTTCCGGGAAGCGGGCCAGCAGCGCGGGGTCGAGTTCCAGCCGCGCGGCCGGGTCCACCGGGTCCATGCGGTCCTACTCGTAGATCGGCTGGCGCAGAACCATGCGCCATTGCGCCCGATCGCGGAGGGCCGCAGGCCCGGAGCGTGAATCGGCCGCCTGGTCAGGCACCGGCCGCTTCTCCAGGAAGTCGTAGACGCGGCCGGTGCAGACCACGTCCACCAGCACGCCATGAACCGTGGCGCGCTGGCTGATGGTCATCTTGGTCTGGCTGATGGCACGGTTGCCCGCCAGCTCGGCACTGTGGCCGCCGAGGAAATGCAGGATGGAGACGCCCTTCGCCCAGCCCTCCCGGCTTGCCCGGATGAACTCGGCGGCGGACGCCTGGCACCAGGTGGCCAACATGTAGCCGTCCTCATGCCAACAGGTGGCGAAGCGGTCCCAATCACCGGCATCGCGCCATACCGCCCAATTCTCCACCAGGGCGCGGATTGCCAGCCGGTCCTGCATTTCCTCCAGCCCCATGGCTCAGCCCTTCCAGCCGCCGAAATGAGTGAATTCGGCCAGCTCGCGGCGGATGCGCGGCGCGGTTTCGCGTTGCTTCAGGTCATCGGGCAGGGCTTCCGGCGTGCCGGCATAGCCTATCGCCATCACCGAGATCGGGTCGAAGCCCTCCGGCACGGCAAAGGCCTCGCGTGCCTTGGCCGCGTCGAAGCCGGCCATCTGATGCGCCTGCATGCCCATCGCCACCGCCTGCACGGTCAGTTGCGCCATGGCGGCGCCGGTGTCGTACCAGGCATGGCGGTTGGGCTGGCCGTTCTGCGGGAAGGTGGTGCTGGCGCAGGCCAGGATCAGCACCGGCGCGTTGCCGGCCCAACGCTGGTTGTTGGCCGAAAGGCATTCCACCAGCTTCGCATGCGCGGCCGGTTCCTGCGCCTTGCGCACCACCAGCAGGTTCCAGGGCTGCACGTTGAAGCAGCTTGCGGCCCAGCGCGCGGCTTCCAGCAGGGAGTTCAGCGCGGCATCGCTCACCGGCCTGTCGCTGTAGCTGCGCGGGCTCCAGCGCCGGCGGAGCACCGCCTCGATCGGGTGGGCGGCCGGGGCCTCGCGGTCCGGTGGGGTGTCGGTCATGTCTGTGGTTCCCTTGTGGCTGTCATTGCGGAATGCGGGAAGCGGCGGTCCGGGCGCGGGCCCGCCTGATCCCGTTAAGTACCTGATGGCACACCCCGGGCCGGTGCCGTCCGGCTGGCGCGGCTCCGGTACCGTCGTCTGGTAGCGCAGCCCTTTCCCTGAAGGCGCCCGCGGCCGGCGGTGGCAGCGCAGGCGGGGCGAATGGTGGGCGGCAAGGCATCAGCCGAAGGCCGCGAGCAAATCCTCAACCTGGTCCGGGGTCAGGGTCCGGGCCGGGCGGCCGTGCAGCAGCAGGGCGAGCTTCGCTGCCTCCTCCAACTCCTCCGCCGCATAGACCGCATCGTCCAGCGAGGCACCGGAGACGACAGGGCCATGATTGGCCAGCAGCACCGCCCGTGCCTCCCGCGCCGCTTCGGCGATGGCCGGCTCCATCGCCGGGTCGCCCGGGCGGTAGTAGCGGATCACCGGCAGGCAGCACCCGACCCGCATGACGAAATAGGGCGTCAGCGGCGGAATCGGCGCCGTCTCCCCCGGCTGGGCCAGGCAGGCGATGGCGGTGGCCTGGGTGGAGTGCAGATGCACCACCGCGCCGGCTTCCGGGCGCATTGCCAGGAAGGCGCGGTGCATGAACACCTCCTTCGAGGGCTTGTCGCCTCCGACATGCCGGTAGTCGCGGTCCAGCTTGCTGATCCGCGCCGGGTCCAGCCGGCCGAGGCAGGAATTGGTCGGCGTCATCAGGAAACCGTCCTCAAGCCGGACGCTGATGTTGCCGGCGCTGCCCACCGCATGGCCGCGGGCGAAGAGCGAGGCGCCATGCTCCGCCATCCGCTCGCGCAGCCTCGCTTCCTCGCTCATCGCTCGTCTCCTTGCGTCAGGACGGGGTGCCGGGCAGCGGCTCGAACGCCTTCAGGAAGAAATCGCGGGCGCCGAAATTGCCGCTTTTCAGGGCCAGGTGCAGGGATCGGCCCCCCTTGGCCGGCTCGGCATGGGTCCAGGGCACGCCCGGGTCGATCTCAGGCCCGATGCGCAGGGCGCGGACGCAGAGGCGCGAGACCACGGCGCCCGAGG
>JAEWCI010000113.1 GCA_023390705.1 Pseudomonadota bacterium | reverse complement strand
GCCTCCCGCCGCGCCAGGGTGACCCAGCGCTTGGCGGGATGCAGGCTCCAATCGGCATGGGCGGCGATCATGCGAATCTCCTGCCCTGCAACCTCGCCACGGGGTGCGGCGAACGGAAGGGGGCGGCAGGTGAAAGGGGGGCCATCCGCCGTGGCCTGTTAGCGTTGCCAACCAGGCCAGGAACTGGTCTAGGCTTCCAGGGAGAGGCTTCAGGGCGTGAGGGAGGACCGCAGGCCATGCATGTTTCCGCCATTGATGCGCGGCACCGCGCCCCCGGACGCTACACCGGCGTCGCCCGGCTGCTGCACTGGCTGACCGTGGCCCTGGTGCTGCCGGCGATCATCCTCGGGATCTGGATCGGCTTCTTCGAGCCCAAGAACGAGGCCCTGAAGTTCCGCCTCTACAACATTCATGAAAGCACGGGCATCACCATCCTGCTGGTGACCCTGCTGCGCCTGGGCTGGCGGGCCGGGCACCCGCCGCCGCCGCTGCCTGCCGACCTGCCGGCGCCACTGCGCTTCGCCGCCCGGGCCAACCATGCCGGGCTCTACCTGCTGCTGCTGACGATGCCGGTGGTGGGTTTCCTCGCCACCAATGCCTGGGGTTTCCCGGTGACCTGGTGGGGGTTGATCCCGCTGCCGGACCCGATCGGCCGGCATGAAACCCTGGCCCCGGTCTTTTCGGCCATTCATTTCTGGCTGGCCCTGACGCTGCTCGCCATGGTGGCGCTGCATGTCGCGGCGGCGCTGTGGCACCAGTTCATCCGCCGCGACGGCACGCTGGAACGGATGCTGTAGGGCCGGGGCCTGGAATTCTGCCGGTGGATGCCTTGGCCGATAGGAAGGAGACACGGGCCCACGCCATGCTTCCTCCCGCACCGGAGGGGCGGGGAAGGACTACAGCGGCTTCTGTGCCTTCTCCAGCAGACGGGCGAAGAAGCCCGGCTTCTTCGGCGCCGTGGCCGGCTGCGCCGCCTTGGTCGTCGCCTGCTCCTCGCGCTTCTCGCGTTCCTTCTGGGCCAGCCATTTCTCCAGGCTGAGCCCGGCCTTCGCTGCCCGCCGCGCCTCATAGGCGCGCTGGGCCTCACTCAGTTTGCGTTGGTCCATGGCGTGCTATCCCTGTGCCGGCGAAGATGTGACCTAGGCTGCCATTCGGGGCAAGCGAAGTCTGGCGTCTGGCTGGCCGCTCAGAATGCTGGCACTGCTCCCACCAGATGGGGCGTTGGTCCGTTTTTTGGGCAGACTTGGTGATGCCGGGGTGAGAAGCCCCTTGCCGCGCCGATAGGGCATGGCAGTCTGCCGGCATGGAAGCGCGTGTTAAGGCAGGTATCTGGGTATCCATGGCGCTGCGGCTGGCCGATATCGCTGGCCGCTCCGGCGCCGTCCTGCGCAAGGGCGACCCCGACAGTGGCGGCATCCTCTGCGTCTTGCGGGGGCGGGAGGGGCTGGTCGTGCTGTCCCAGGTGCGCGATGCGGAAGGCCGGGCCGCCTGGCTGCGCGCCACCGGCCAGGCCCCGGTGGATGACGAGGCGGCCGACGCCTATGTGGCGCGCCAGGTGAAACGCGACCCGGATCTCTGGGTGGTGGAATTCGACGCCCCCGATCTGCGGCCACCCTTCGAAGCGACGCTGCTCTGAAGGACAGGTCGCGGATCGGCGGGAACGCCCCGCCGCGGGCGAGGCTGCTTCGCGTGGGATGATCCGCAGCGGATCTGTGCCCGGCTCGCCGGTCACTGGTCGGGCATTTCGCGGGTCAGGAAAGGGGCTGCCTTGCGCCGGGGTTCAGCCTGCCGATCGGGCATCGATTGCCTGTCCTGGGGCATCAACCCGGGATTGGAGCAGCCGGGAGACATCTAGCCGCCGGTTCCGTCCGGGCGGAGAAGGCGTGCGGCGGCAGTTTTCCTGCGTGCTTCGGTGCTTGCTGCACCCGTCATCGCAATAATGTGTCCGCGCTATAACGCCTCCGTGAGATGCCTTTTCTCGCGCTTTGGTTTCAATCAGGACGGCAACGTCGCCCCGGTCAATTCCTGATCCGTGCGGCCGCGCAAGGAAACTTGAAACCGACGGAGGCGAGATGTCTGGGCCACGCCCTATCCTGATTGTCGAGGATGATGCGGCGCTGCGCGCTACCATCGCAGAGCAGATCGCCCTCGATGGCGAGTTCCGCGCCGAGGAGGCTGAAAGCGCCCGTGAGGCGGAGGCCAAGCTCGGCGCAGCGGATGCACGCTACGACGCCATCCTGCTCGATATCGGCCTGCCGGACGGCGATGGCCGGGATCTCTGCATGTGGCTCCGGCGCAATGGCCGGCGCATGCCCATCATCATGCTGACCGGCGCGGATACCGAGCAGGACGTGGTGAGCGGCCTGGACGCCGGCGCCAACGACTACATCGCCAAGCCCTTCCGGCCGAACGAGCTGCTCGCCCGGGTGCGCGCCCAGCTCCGGGTCTTCGACAATTCTGAGGACGCGGTCTTCACCATCGGGCCCTATGTCTTCCGCCCGGCGGTGAAGCTGCTGATGGAACCGGCCCGCAACCGCAAGATCCGCCTGACCGACAAGGAAACGGCGATCCTGAAATTCCTCTACCGTGCCGGCGGCAAGCCGGTGCCGCGGCCGACCCTGCTGGACGAGGTCTGGGGCTACAACAGCGCGGTCACCACCCACACGCTGGAAACCCATATCTACCGCCTGCGGCAGAAGATCGAGCCCGATCCGGGCCGGCTGAAGCTGCTGCTGACCGAAGGCGGTGGCTATCGCCTCGACCCGCGCGCCGGGGCAGAGGAGTAGCCACGCCCCGCCACTTCCCTCGCGCGCTGCGCGGGGGGGAGGGGCCTCAGCGCGTCGGTTCGAGGAATTCCTCGACGATGCGGTTGAACAGCGCCGGGCGCTCGAAATAGGCGGAATGCCCGGCCTCCGGGATCATCGCCGCGCGGGCGCCGGGCACCGCCGCGGCAACGGCGGCGGCGGCGAAGGGCGGCATCACGATGTCCTCCGCGCAGCCGATCAGCAGGATGGGGCAGCCCGCCGCGGCCAGTTCCTCCGGCGCCCGGTTGCGGGTGGCGTGCAGCCGGCGGCGCAGCGCCTCCTTGTCCAGCGCCGCATTCATTTCGTCGAAATGGCGATAGAGCTGGGTGGCCGCCGGCTGTTCGCGCGCCATGCGCTCCCCGGTCGAGCCGCGGATGTTGCGCGCCAGCAGCGCCGCCGCCGTCGCGGCGCTCGCCTGGCGCCAGGCGGCAAGCTGGCTGCGCTCGGGCTCCCGCAGCTTCTCATGCGCGATGCTGCCGGTGGTGGCGGCAAGCACCAGGCCGCGCAGCTTCCCCGTCTTCATCAGCGCGTATTCCACCGCCGCCCAGCCGCCCATGGACTGCGCCACGATGCGCAGCTCCGGCAGGCCGAGATGCTCCACAAGCGCCGCCACATCGCCGGCGAAATCCGCCGGGTCCGGCCCGCCGGCGATTGGCGAGGACGGCGCGAAGCCGCGCTGCGCCAGGGTGACGCAGGTCCAGCGCGGGGCGAAATGCGCCACCTGCTGCCACCAGGACATCTGGTTGCCGCCCAGCCCGTGCAGGAAGAGGATGGCCGGGCCCTCGCCGGTCACCTCGTAGTGCAGGCGGCAGCCGGGCCGTTCCAGGCTGCCGATGCGGCGCTGCGGCGCGTGGTATTCACGGGCGTTCATGGCATTTCCTCCGTCCCGAAGCAGCGGTCCCCGGCATCGCCGAGGCCGGGCACAATGTAGCCGCGCTCGTCCAGCCGCTCGTCGAGCGCGGCGGCCAG
>JAEWCI010000110.1 GCA_023390705.1 Pseudomonadota bacterium | reverse complement strand
CGGGGGGCGGGGCCCCCGCGGCCCCCGGCGCCCCCCCTGGCCCGCCTGCCCGGCTGCCGCCGGCATGGCGCGGCCTTGCGCCCCGAAAACCGCCCCCTGGAGCCATCGCCATGCTGGATGCCAATATCAAGGCCCAATTGAAGAGCTACTTCGAGCGGATCACCCAGCCCGTCGAGCTCGTCGCTTCCCTCGACGATGGTGCCAGGTCGCAGGAATTGCTGGCGCTGCTGCAGGACATCGCCTCCCTGTCGGAGCGGATCACGCTGGTCCGGCGCGACGATGACGCCCGCCGGCCCTCCTTCGCCATCAACCGCGTTGGCACGGAGATCGGCGTTCGCTTCGCCGGCCTGCCGATGGGGCATGAGTTCAACTCCCTGATCCTGGCGCTGCTGCAGGTGGGCGGCCATCCGCCCAAGGAAGCGCCGGAGCTGCTGGAGCAGATCCGCGGCCTGGACGGCGAATACCAGTTCGAGACCTATTTCTCGCTGTCCTGCCAGAACTGCCCGGATGTCGTGCAGGCGCTGAACCTGATGGCGGCGCTGAACCCGCGCGTCAGGCATGTCGCCATCGATGGCGCGCTGTTCCAGCAGGAGGTCGAGTCGCGCGAGGTGATGGCCGTGCCGGCCGTCTTCCTGAACGGCAAGCCCTTCGCGCAGGGCCGCATGAGCCTGGAGCAGATCCTGGCGAAGCTCGACACCGGCGCGGCGGAGCGCCAGGCGGAGAAGATCAGGGCGAAGGAAGCCTTCGACGTGCTGGTGGTGGGCGGCGGGCCGGCCGGCGCCGCGGCGGCGATCTATGCCGCGCGCAAGGGCATCCGCACCGGCATCGCGGCGGAACGCTTCGGCGGCCAGGTGCTGGACACCATGGCGATCGAGAATTTCATCTCGGTGCCCCATACCGAAGGCCCGAAGCTGGCCGCGGCGCTGGAACAGCACGTCAAGGACTATGACGTGGACATCATGAACCTGCAGACCGCGACCGCGCTGGTGCCGGCCGGCGCGCCGGGCGGGCTGCATGAGATCCAGCTCGCCAGCGGCGCCTCGCTGAAGGCGCGCACCGTCATCCTCTCCACCGGCGCGCGCTGGCGGCAGATGAATGTCCCGGGTGAGGCCGAGTACCGCAACAAGGGCGTGGCCTATTGCCCGCATTGCGACGGCCCGCTGTTCAAGGGCAAGCGCGTGGCGGTGATCGGCGGCGGCAACTCCGGTGTGGAGGCGGCGATCGACCTGGCCGGCATCGTCGCCCATGTCACGCTCATCGAATTCGACGCGCAGTTGCGCGCCGATGCCGTGCTGCAGAACAAGCTGCGTTCGCTGAAGAACGTCGCCATCATCACCTCCGCCCAGACGACCGAGGTGCATGGCGACGGCAGCAAGGTGGTGGGCCTGAGCTACAAGGACCGCGCCAGCGGCGAGCAGCACCGTGTGACGCTGGATGGCGTCTTCGTGCAGATCGGCCTGGTGCCCAACACCGAATGGCTGAAGGGCACGGTGGCGCTGAGCCCGCGCGGCGAGATCGAGGTGGATGCGCGCGGGGCCACCTCCATCCCCGGCGTCTTCGCGGCGGGCGATGCGACGACGGTGCCCTACAAGCAGATCGTCATCGCCATGGGCGAAGGCTCGAAGGCCGCGCTCTCGGCCTTCGACCACCTGATCCGCTCGGTGCCGGCTGATCTGGCGGCCGCCGCCTGAATCGCAGGGGCGGCCCGGTCCCGCCGGGCCGCTCTCCTCCCCGCTCAGCGCGTCCGCATGATCTCCTCCGGCAGGGCGCGCGGGTCGCGCGGCTTCCAGGCGCCGGCTTCCACCTGAGCGATGAATTCGGCCAGTTCGCAGTTGAAGCGGTCCGGCTCCTCCAGGTTCAGCGTGTGGCCGGTCTTCGGAAAGACCGAGAATCCGCAGGCCGGGATGGTCCGCTTCAGGAAGATGCCGGGTTGCAGGCAGTGGTCGTCCTCGTCGCCGACGATCACCAGCACCGGCACGGCGAGGCGCTTCAGCTCCTCCTCCAGGTCCCAGAAGGAAGGGCGGCGCGCCTGCACGCCGCGCATGGTCAGCGCCGCGCCCCGGCTGTCGTGCCGCGCCAGGCGGTCGGCGAATTCGCGCCAGCCGCGCGGGTCCTTGTTCTGGAACTGCACCCGGCTGGCGCCGGAGGCATAAACCGGGGCGAAGCCGGCGGCGCCGTCCTGCTCGAAGCGCTCCGCCACTTCCAGGGAGACACCGCGGAAATGCGCCTCGTGCTGCTTCTCGCAGCCATAGCCGGCGCCGGCGACGGTCAGCGAAAGCGCGCGCTGCGGGTGGCGCAGGCCGAAATGCAGCGCGCAGAAGCCGCCCATGGAAAGCCCGACGACATGGGCGCGGGCGATGCCGAGCCCATCCAGCACCGCCAGCGCATCGGCCACCGCGATGGCCTGGGAATAGCGCTCCACGCCCTCCGGCACATCGGAAGGCGGGTAGCCGCGCGCGGCATAGGCGATGCAGCGGTGGCGGCGGCCGAAGAAGCGGAGTTGCGGCTCCCAGCTCTCATGGTCGCCGGCGAATTCGTGGATGAAGAGGATAGGCGTGCCTTCGCCCGCTTCCTCGACATGCAGGCTGATGCCGTCCGGCGTGGTGATGCGCGGCATGGTGCGTTCCCCCTTCGGGCGGTTTCCGGCAGCGGCATGGCAGCGGCCCCGGCGGGCGATGATGCCATGCCGCCACGCGCTTTCCAGCCGGCACATTCGCCGGAGCGTGGCCTGCCAGGCGCCGCCTGCCGGCATGGGCGCGGCGCCTTTGCCCGAGGTTTCCGCGCCTGCGGCGTGGCCTGGTTCACAGCGGCCATGCCGCTTCGCCTGCTTTCCTGGGCCCATCGCCGGCATCCGCCGGCGGCGACCGATCACCCAGGAGACGAACCATGAGCCTTTCCCGCCGCAGCTTTGCAGCCGGCCTCCTCACGGCCCTGGCGACCGCCGCCGCCGTACCGGCCCTGGCCGGGCCGGCAAGCGATGCCTTGCTGCGCCACCCCAGCCCCTGCCCGCCCGGGGTGGACCCGCGCGTGGCGCTCTGCCGGGGCCCGGACCATCACCCCGGCGGCCAC
>JAEWCI010000076.1 GCA_023390705.1 Pseudomonadota bacterium | reverse complement strand
ACATGGTGCTGCGTGACATGCTGCGGGCGCAGGAAGCGGCCCAGAGGGAGAATCCGACATGATGATGGATGCGCTGATCGCCGCCGGGCTGCGCCTGGCCGAAGCCCTGCGGGCGGAGAACGAGGCGCTGGCGGCGCTCGACCTCTCCCGCGCCGCGAGCCTGACCGGCGCGAAGATCCAGGCCTCGGATGCCTTCGCCGCCGCCTGTGCGGCCGCCACGAAGACAGGCACGCGCGCCGATGGCCCGGTGCGGCAGACAGCGACCGAGCTGGCGGTGAGGCTGCAATCCCTCAGCGCCGAGAACCGGCGGCTGCTGGAACGCGCCATCGCCATCCAGTCCCGCGTGATCGAAACCATCGCCGGCGCGGCGCTGCCGAAGCAGGCGCCGCCGGGCTACGGCGCCCTGGCCCGCCGCCCCCTGGGACAGCGCCAACCGCCGGCTGCCCTGGCGTTGGCGACCAGGGCCTGATTTCCGGCAGGGCGGGACCTGCTCCGGGCTGGTCGGCGCCGCGCATCCGGCCTTCGCGGACCAGCCATCCCTTCCCCGCCCTTGCCGCCAACCCGCCCGGAGGGCAGCCTGGGGTGGCATGCTTCACATCCTCCGGCGCCACTCCAGCCTGTTCCTGCTCAGCGGAATCGGCGTGATCTCCGGCCTTGCCGTGCTGCTGCTGCGTGGGCCGGAGGCCTTCCAGCGGGGGCTCTGGCATGCCGTGGAGCTGCTGACCTCGATCCTGCCTGCCATGATCTCCGGCATGCTGTTGGCCGGCAGCCTCAAGCAGCTGGTGCCGAGCGGCGCCCTGGCGAAATGGATGGGGGCGGAAAGCGGCTGGCGCGGGCTGCTGGTGGCGACGCTGGCCGGCATCGCCACCCCGGGCGGCCCGATGGCTGCTTTCCCGCTGGTGCTGGTGCTGGCGCGGGCGGGGGCGGATCGCGGTGCGCTGATCGCTTATATCGTCTCCTGGGGGCTGAACGGCTTCCACCGCATCCTGGTCTGGGAAATGCCGCTGCTGGGCCCTGAATTCGCCCTGTTCCGCTTTCTCAGCGGCCTGCCGATGGGGATCGTCGCCGGCGTCATCGCCCGCCGCCTGCCGCTCCACTGGGAAGCGCCCGAGGCCGCACCGGCCAGGTCCGGAAGCAGCAGGGCATGAACAGCATGAACAGCAGCCAGCTCATCCTGGCGGCGCTGGCGCTGCTCTGCTTCGGCCTGGCGCTGGCGCGCGGCGTGCCCACGGGGCGGCGGGCGCTGCATGAAACCAAGGACAGCCTGGTGCGGATGCTGCCGGTCATGGCCGCGGCCATGCCCATGGCGGCCTTCCTGGCGGAGCTGGTGCCGCCCGGCATCGCCGAGCGCTGGCTGGGCCCCGATTCGGGCGTTGCCGGGCTGGTGATCGCCGGGCTCGCGGGCGGGCTGATACCCGGCGGGCCCTTCGTCTCCTTCCCGCTGGTGCTGAGCTTCCTGAAGGCCGGGGCCGGACCGGCGCAGATGGTGGCGCTCATCACCGGCTGGGCGATCCTTGCCTTCCACCGCATGATCGCCTGGGAATTGCCGGTGCTGGGCGGGCGCTTCGCCCTCATCCGGCTGCTCTCCTCCATCGTGCTGCCGCTGCTGGCCGGGCTGCTGGCGCAATTGCTGCTGCCCTTCTTTCCGCCGCTGGGGCCGCGGCCCTGACCCTGGCCGCGATGTCTGGCCTCGCCGCGCTGCTTGCGGCATGCTGCGCCGCGCCATGACCCTTGCCGCACATGCCGCCTGGCAGGCGCTGCTGGCCCGCCGCGATGCCGGGGCCATGGCGTTGCCGGCCGGCGCCCCTGCCGGGACGACGCGCTCCTCCCCTGGCGGTACCAATGCGGAGGATGGTGGGCTGGAGGCGCTCTTCGCCCCCCTGCTGGCGCGGCCGCGCGCCGCGGATGGCTGCATGGTGGTCGGCCGGCTGGCGCAGACGCTGGATGGGCGGATCGCCACCGTCAGCGGTTCCTCCCAATGGATCGGCGGCAGGGGAGACATCCTGCACACCCACCGGCTGCGTGCGCTGTGCCATGCCGTGGTGGTCGGCGCCGGCACGGTGCGGCAGGACGATCCGCGCCTGACCACCCGCGAATGCGCCGGGCCGAATCCGCTGCGGGTGGTGCTGGACACCGACCGGCGGCTCGGCACCGAATACGGCGTGTTCCGCGATGGCCTGCCGACCTTGCTGGTCTGCGCCGAGGATGCCCCTGGTAGCCAGCGGCTCGGCCAGGCGGAGGTGCTGCGCCTGCCGCGCGAGCCGCGCCATGGCGGGCTGCTGATCCCGGCCCTGCTGGCGGCGCTGCGGGCCCGCGGGCTGACGCGAATCTTCGTGGAGGGCGGCGGCATCACCGTCTCCCGCTTCCTCGCCGCCGGCTGCCTGGACCGGCTGCATGTCACGGTGGCGCCGGTGCTGCTGGGTTCCGGCGTGCCGGCCTTCACCTTGCCTGAAGCGGCGCGCATCGCCCAGGGGCTGCGCTTTTCCTGGCAGGTGCACCCCCTGGACCCCGATGTGCTGTTCGATATCGCGCTGGACCGCATGATGCCCGAGGTCTGCCGGTGAAGGCGCGCGCCCTGTGGTACGTAGCCCCGAACCGCGCCGAGTTGCACGAGGAAATCCTGCCCTCCCCGGCTCCCGACCAATGCCTGGTGCGCATGCTGGCCAGCAGCATCTCGCGCGGCACGGAACGGCTGGTCTGGCGCGGCGGTGTGCCCGCCAGCCAATGGGCGGCGATGCGCGCGCCGTTGCAGGCGGGCGATTTCCCCTTTCCCGTGAAATACGGCTATGCCGGGGTCGGCGTGGTGGAGGAAGGGCCGGCGGCATTGCTCGGCCGCCGCGTCTTCTGCCTGCACCCGCACCAGGACCGCTTCCTCGCCCCCGCCGCCATGTGCATCCCGCTGCCCGACGCGGTGCCTGAATCGCGCGCCGTGCTGGCGGCGAACATGGAGACCGCGCTGAACATCCTGTGGGATGCGCGGCCGCTGGCCGGGGAACGGGCGCTGGTGATCGGCGCCGGCGTGGTCGGGCTGCTGGCGACGGCGCTGCTGGCCCGCATCCCGGGCATTGATCTGGCGGTCTGCGACGCCGATGCCACGCGCGCGCCGCTTGTGGCATCGCTCGGCGGGCGTTTCTGCACGTCGGATGCGGCACCGCCAGAGCGCGAATTGATCATCCATGCCAGCGGCAGCGCCGCCGGGCTGCGCCTGGCGCTGGCCTGCGCCGGTTTCGAGGCCCGCATCCTGGAAGCAAGCTGGCATGGCGATGCGCTGGTGCCCCTTCCGCTGGGCGAGGCCTTCCACGCGAAGCGGCTGGCGCTGATCTCCACCCAGGTCGGCGCCATCGCCGCGCCGATGCGCGGCCGGCGCAGCCATGCGGAGCGCCTGGCGCTGGCCCTCGCGCTGCTGGAT
>JAEWCI010000044.1 GCA_023390705.1 Pseudomonadota bacterium | reverse complement strand
ACCCAGCCGCCCACGGCCGCGGCCAGGCCATGGTTGCGCGCGAGCGACAGGCCCGGACGGTCGCAGCGCAGCAGCCGCGCGCCGGACGCGGCGGCGAGTTCGGCGATGGCGCGTGCCGCCTCCGGCGGTGAGGCGCTGTCCACCACCAGGATCTCGAAATCCCGTGGGCCGACCTGCTCTGCGAGACCCGCCAGGCAACTCCGCAGGTAGTGCGGCCGGGCATGGCTGCAGAGAATGACCGAAAGCCTTGGCGCGGCCCGGCCCGGTGCTGCCGCCATGCGGCTCAGCCGAACCGGAAGCTACCCGGAACCGCGCCACCGACCTGGCCGGCAGCGTCCGCGGCAGGTTGCGCCTGCTGGGCCTGTTGCGCCTGCGCCTCCTTCATCCGCGCTTCCACTTGCTTGAGGAAGCCGATGAGCGAATTGGTGAAGGCTGGCACCTGGGCCAGCGGCATCACCAACTGCCCGGCGGGCACCGGCTTGCCGTCACTGCCCTGCTGCGCAAGGGTCAGGCGGGCAACGCCGAAGGCGATGCTGGCATCCAGGATGCCATCGGCGAAGATGGTGCGCGAATCGGTCATCAGGTGGTCCTTTCCACTTCGCAGCGACGCGGGGAGGCTGCCACCCATATGCCCCTCCATCCGGAAGGATGGAGGGGGTGCGCCGCCCTATTGTTCGCGGAAGGCGCGGTGGAAGCTGTCCCGGATCGGCTGGGTGATGTAGCGGAAGAAGCTCCGCTGGCCGATCTGGATATGTCCCTCCACCGGCATCCCGGGCGTAAGGAAGACATTGGGCAGGCGTCCGAGCTGTTCCTGGTCGATGGCGATGAAGGCCCGGAAGTATTGCTGCCGCGTCTGTTCGTTGGTGGTCACGTCGGCGGCGACCCAGGTCACATGGCCGTGCAGATAGGGGACCAGGCGCTGCTTGAAGGCAGGCAGGCGGATTTCCGCCTGGAGCCCGGGATAGACCACGTCGATGTCGGTCGGCGAAACATTCACCTCCGCCACCAGGCGGTCATTGTCCGGCACCAGATCCATCACCGGGTCGCCCGCCCGCAGCACGGCGCCCACGGTGAACAGCCTGAGGTTCACGATGGTGCCGGCTTCCGGCGCGGTGATCTCGCGCCGCGTCACCACATCGGTGGCCGCGCGGAGCCTTTCCTCGGTTTCGGCCAGCTTGGTGCGGGCTTCGGTCTGCTCGGTCGAAACCTCCTGCAGGCGCTGGTCGATCACTTGCTGCATCTGTCGCTGTGCCTCGGCGATCGTCGCCTGGGAGCGGTCGATCTGGCCATTGATGTCCTGAAGCTCACCTTCGAGCCCGGCCATGGCGCGCTGCACCGCCAGCAGATCCGGCAGCCGGGCGAGTCCCTGCTGCACCAGGCCGCGGCGCATGGTTTCCTCCTGCCGGATCAACGCATACTGCCGCTGCTTGGCGCCAAGCTGCCCGCGGGCGCCGGAAATCGCGGCCTCCTGCTGCTCTATGCGCGCCTGCAGCACGGAGATCTGGGTCAGCAGGCTGGTCTGCCGGGCGTCGAACAATGCCCGCTGGGTCGAAATCGCCTCCTGGGCGCGCGCGTTGTCGCTGGCCAGCAATTCAGCGGGGAAGGAAATTTCCCTGGCGCGGCGCAGTTCGGCGTTGAGCCGCGCGAGCTGCGCCAGCAGGACGAAACGCTGGGCGCGCTGCGTCTCGGCGGTGCTGTCGGCCTGGATGTCGTCCAGCCGCACCAGTACCTGACCGGCCTGCACCTTCGAGCCGTCGCGGACCAGGATTTCCCGGACGATGCCGCCTTCCAGGTGCTGGATGGTGCGGCGCTGGCCTTCCACCTTGATCGTGCCTGGCGCGATCGCCGCTTCCGCCAGTGGTGCCAGCACCGCCCAGGCACCGAACCCGACGACGAAGACGAGGCAGACGAGGAGACCGAAGACCAGCGGCGCCCTGGTAAAGGGCTTGGGCGCATCCAGGATGGGGTGCGACGGATAGGGCAGGCGGGGCACGGCGAGGGAGGTCCGTGGGGAATCGGACACCAGCGCGCCGGGGGCCGGCCTGGTCATCAGGCTGTCGCTGCTCATCGGCCGGTGCTCCCTTCCAGGCGGGCGCTCGCGGGGGCGGGCATCTCCGCCGGGCGTGGCTGGGTCATCAGCCGCTTCAACACCTCGGCACGCGGGCCAAACATCTCCATGGCGCCGTCCTTCAGCAGCAGCACCTTGTCCACGCCCTGCACCAGGGCCGGGCGGTGGGACACCAGGATGACGGTGGTGCCCTGGGCCTTCAGTTGCTCAAGCGCCCGCAGCAGCCCGGCTTCGCTGTCGCCGTCCAGGTTACTGTTCGGCTCGTCCAGAACCACCAGCTTGGGCTTGCCGAACATCGCCCGGGCCAGGCCGATCAACTGGCGCTGGCCGCCGGAAAGATACTGGCCGCCATCGCCGATCTCGGTTTCGTAGCCATGCGGCAGGCGCAGGATCATCTCGTGACAGCCGGCGAGCTTCGCGGCCTCGAAGACCTCCTCCGGATCGCATTCGGCCATGCGGGCGATGTTGCGGAAGACGGTGCCGTCGAACAGCTCGACATCCTGCGGGAGGTAGCCGACATGCCGGCCGAAATCCTCGCGCAGCCAGAAATAGACATCGGCGCCGTCGAGCCTGACATTCCCGGCGGAAGGCTGCAGCGTGCCGATCAGCAGGCGGATCAGCGTGGTCTTGCCGGCGGCGGAAGGGCCGATGATCGCCAGGCTCTCGCCGGGGTTCATGGCGAAATTCACGCCCTTGATCATCGCCACGCCCTGGCCGGGGAAGGCGTAGGAAACCCGCTCCACGCCCAGCCTTCCGGTCGGTTCCGGCAGCGGCAGGCCGGGCGGGCGCAGCCGGGGCTGGGCCAGGAAGGACTGCAGCCGGCGGAAGCTCTGCCGCGCCTGGACGAGCTGCTTCCAGCCGCCGATCATCTGCTCCACCGGCGCGAGCGCGCGACCCATGATGATCGAGCCGGCGATCGAGGCGCCCGCTGTCAACTGCTGTTCGAGCACGAGATAGGCGCCGATGCCGAGGATGGCGATCTGCACGGCAAGGCGGAAGAATTTGGTGAGGGCTACCAGGATGGCGGCGCGGTCGGCGGCCCGCTGCTGCGGCACCGACATCTCCGCCACCGCTTCCCGCCAGCGGCCGATGACCGAAGGCAGCATGCCCATGCTGTCGATCACCTCGGCATTGCGGGAGATCGCGTCGGCCCGGCGCTGGCTGGCCATGGCGGCGACATTCGCTTCCCTGAGCAGCTTGGAAGTCGCCAGCTCGGTCGTCACGGTCAGGCCGAACAGCAGCAGCGCGCCGCCCAGGGCGATGAAGCCCATCACCGGATGCAGCAGGAAGATGACGCCGATATAGACCGGCACCCAGGGCACGTCGTACAGCGCCAGCATGCCGGGGGAGCCGAGGAAGCCGCGGCAGACCGCCAGGTCGCGCAGCGCCTCCATCCGGTAGGGGCGGCCCCGCAGCGTGCTTTCGATGGCGCGGATGAAGCCCTCGGGCGCGACCCTGTGCTCGATCCAGCCGGCGACTCGCTGCATGATCTGGCCGCGCACCGCTTCCAGCACCGCCAGCACCAGGACGGCGAAGGCGGCGACGACGGAGAGATAGACGAGGGTGTCGAGGATGCGGGTCGCCAGCACCCGGTCGAACACCTGCATCATGTAGATGGAGGTGGTGAGCTGGAGCAGGTTGACCACGCCGCTGAAGATGCCGACGGCAATGAACTGCTTGCGGCAGGCGGCCAGCGCCTTGCGCAGCGGGGTCTGCTGCTGCTGGTCGAACCCGGGCAGGGCGATGCGGGGCTGGAGCATAGGGTCGGTCAGCCTGGGATCAGGCCGGCAATGCCGGCGATTGCGTTCTGGAACAGCGTGGCCAGGCCGGCCTTGCCATTGGCGATGGCGCCGGAGAGGCTCCCCAGGGTTTCGGGCTGTGCCGCAAGCCAGGACAGGGCTGCGGCGGCCAGGCCGAATGCCAGGAGATTGGCGAGGATGAGCTTCGCCAGGCCCGGCGGCCGGCGCAGTTGGCCAAGCCTTTCCCGAATGGCGTCCTGGCGGATTTCCTCCACGCGGTTGTGCAGGTAGCGCAGGGAATGGCTCGCGAGTTCGGCCTCGGCCCGCTGGCGCAGCACCGGAATGGTATCCGGGGTGATTTCCTGCCGTCCGGCGACCGCCAGGGCAAAGGCCAGCATATCCACCAGCCGGTCCTCCTCGCCGCGGTTTTCCAGCAATAACCGCAAGCCGGCCGCCGCGTCGGCAGGCTCGGGCGATTCGGCATCCGGCAATCGCACTGGTTGAATATTGACCATGTTAAAACTCCTGATCTGCCGCCGCGGGGGTGAGGCGGCAGATTCCGGCCGGGCGACCGCATTCGATGCTGCGGCAACCCCGGCTCGGTTCAGGCCGGCAATACAACCCATGAAGCCGGGAAAATCCACGAAAAAGCGATTGGCATTGCAAAACTAACATACATGCCATTAGTTTCGGAATCTTCGGCATTGTTGTGGGCACCAGAGATTTCGCGGGGGTTTCACGGTGGCCGAAAAGCGCGACACCACTGCAACAGTGTGGCAGGGCATTTGCCGCTGTGGTCGTTCCGGCATGGCTCACGGCGCCCCGCCGTGCTAGCAGGAAACCCGGGGGCATTCATTGCGGGTGGAACATGACGGCTCGTCTACGAAGCTGGACCGCGGCGGCGCTGCTGGTCGGGGGAATTCAGGCCGGCACCGCGGAGGCACAGAGGCTCTCACCGTCCGACGTGGCCCGTGGCGTCACCGTGGGATCCCGGCCGCGGCCGGATTTCGACCCGCTTGGAGTGCGGCTCAACGGGTTCCGCCTCGATGCCGGCCTGTCCACCGGGCTGGGTTGGGACAGCAATGTCTTCGGCCGTCGTCGCAACGTTGTCTCGGACGGATATGCCGAGGAAGCATTGGATGTCTCGATCAACAGCGACTGGAGCACCCATGCGCTGGGCGCTTCCGGCCGATTCGGCGCGCGGCAGTATTTCAGCCGCTCCGACCTGGACTGGCAGGATTTCAACATAGGCGCCTATGGCCGCTACGATCTCGGCGAATTCAGTTCGGTCGGGGCCCGCTACCGGCATTACCGGGAACATCTCGACGTCTATAATTTCGACGTGCAGAGCGCGGGCATCTCGCGACCCGTGCCGGTCGATTCCGACGAATTCTACGTGGACGGCAATACCCGCTTCAACCGGCTGGGATTGCAGGCCAATGCCCTCTACCGCACCTACCGCTTCTCCGATGTGAGCCTGGCGGGTGTGCCGGTACGGGCCTCGCTGAACGATTTCGACACGGCCGCCGGCGTGATCGGCGCGAATTACGAGATCGCGCCGGGCCGCTACATCAACGCCTATGTCCGGCTGCAGGACATCTCCTATACCAACAGCGCGTCCCGCGGCCGGGACAGCTTCACCTATGAAGGATTGATCGGCTTCCAGTACGATTTCGACGGGGTCTGGCAGGGCCGCATCGCACTCGGCTGGCGCCACCGCGACTACCGCAGCGCCGCCCTGAAGCCGCTTGAGGGCCTGGCGGCAGAGGGCCAACTGATCTGGCTGCCCACCCAGCTCACGACCGTGACCTTCACCGTTGCTCGCACCATCGAGGAATCCATCCGCCGCGACGCCGTGAGCTTCACCCGCACCCAGGGCGGCATCGCGGTGGACCATGAATTCCTCCGCAACGTGATCCTCGGCGCCGATGCCAGGGTGGACAGCCGGAGCTATCCACGGCCGGCGCAGACAGCGACGGACGGCGTCTTCACGCTGTCGGCCCGCTACCTGCTGAACCGCAACATGTCGCTGCATGGAAGTTACCAATTCTCCACCCGGCTTGAGGCCACCGGCGGCGCCACGGAATACGACCGCAACCTGCTGCTGGTGCGGCTGCGATTTGATCTCTGAGGCACTGCTTGCTTCCTGAGGCACCGCGCCGGCGACTGCTCGGCCTCGACTTCCTGGACCTGCCGCTGGGCGGCGTGCTGGAAGGCCTGGTGGCGCGTCCGGCCGGGGCGCCTTTCGCCTATGTCGTCACCCCCAATGCCGACCACCTGATCCGCCTGGCGCGGCAACCGGAACTCGCGCCGCTCTACGCCGCCGCCGGGCTGACGCTGCTTGACAGCCGGGTGGTGGCACGGCTCGCCCGCCTGCTCGGCCTGGCTGTGCCGGCGGTGGTGCCGGGCAGCGACCTCACCGCGGCCCTGTTCGACAAGGTGATCCGGCCGGATGACGGGCTTGCCCTGCTGGGTGGTTCGCCGGCGACGGCCGAGGCGCTGCGGGCGCGCTATGGGCTGGCCCGGCTGGCGCATCACGACCCGCCCATGGGGTTCGACCGCGACCCCGCCGCCCTGGAAAGGGCTATCGCCTTCCTGGAGGCGAATCCGGCCCGCTTCACCTTCCTCGCCGTCGGCTCGCCGCGGCAGGAGGTTGTGGCGGAGGCGCTGCGGCGGCGTGGCCGCGCGACCGGCATTGGCCTGTGCATCGGCGCCAGCCTGCTTTTCCTGACCGGGGCGGAGAGGCGGGCGCCGCTTCCGGTGCAGCGCGCCGGGCTGGAATGGGCCTGGCGCCTGGCGCAGGACCCGCGCCGCCTGGCCCGCCGCTATCTGCTGGAGGATCCGGCAATCCTCCGCCTGCTGTGGCACGAAAGGCGACTCGGCGCGCGGTAGGGGGGAGAGGATTCCGGTCCGGGGCGACCATCCTCGGCGCCGCAATTGCGTCCGGTGGTGAGACGCTTCAGCCTTGAACCGAGCAGCCAGAGGAGCCCGCGGATGTCACCTGACACGGCCATCGTCACCGGTGGCGCCCGTGGCCTCGGCCGCGCCATTGCCGAGGCACTGCATGGCCGCCATGCCCGCATCCTCATCGCCGACCGGGAGGCGGCGCTGGGTGAGGCGACGGCGCGCGAACTGGGTGAGGGGGTGGTCTTCCGGCCGCTCGACATCGCCGACCCGGAGGCGATCACGGGCTTCTTCGCCACCGCCGCGGCCGAGGGGCCGATCGGCGCGCTGGTGAACAATGCCGGCGTCACCACCCCGACGCCGCTGCTGGAAACGCCGCCGGAAGCCTGGGATTCGGTACTGGACGTGAACCTTCGCGGCAGCTTCCTCTGCGCCCAGGCCTATGCGCGTCATGCCATCGCCGGGGGCTGGCGCGGCGCCATCGTCAATCTGGCCTCGGCCACCGGGCTTTCGGCGCGGTCCGGGGCGGCTGCCTATTCGGCATCCAAGGCCGGCATCATCATGCTGACCCGGACCCTGGCCATGGAATTGGGACCGCACGGAATCCGCGTGAACGCGGTGGCGCCGGGCATGATCGGCCTGCCGCACAAACCGGTGCGGCCGATCTACGACAGCGCCTATCTGGCGATGACCCCGCTCGGCCGGCTCGGCACGCCACCGGAGGTCGCAAGCGTGGTGCGTTTCCTGCTTTCCGAGGACGCCGCCTTCGTGACCGGCGTGACCATTCCGGTGGATGGCGGCTTCCTCGCTGGCCGCGCCCTGCCACCGGCTACCGGTTAGGGAACGGCCCGCTACCGGCCTTCGGTCATGCCGGCCTGTCGCCGGCAACCTGCACCCGGCGCATCACGCGGCGGAAGGGGCCGGTATCGTTCAGCGCCATGTGCTTGGTGCTGCGATTGTCCCAGAAGGCGACGGAACCCGGCCGCCAGCGGAAGCGGAAGGTGAATTCCGGCCGGTGTCCGTGCTCCAGCAGGAAATCCAGCAGCGGCTTGCTCTCGGCCTCCGTCATGCCTTCGAAGCCGGTCGTGTAGGAGTGGTTGACGAAGAGCATCCTGCGCCCGGTCTCCGGATGGGTGCGGACCACCGGGTGCAGGTTGCGGGTTTCGCGCCATGCCTCGTCCTCGCGCACCTTGGTGCTGCGGACCGCGTTCTTGCCGGCCTGGGGGCCGGCCACCTTGCGGTCGGAATGCCAGGCGCGCAGCCCTTCCAGCAGGCGCTTCATGCCCGGCGACAGGGCCTCATAGGCCAGCGCCTGGTTGGCGAAGAGGGTGTCGCCACCATAGGGCGGCACCTCCATCCCGTAGAGGATCGCCCCCATCGGCGGCTCGGCGCACATGGTGGTGTCGGCGTGCCATTCCTCGCCGACCACCGATTTGTCATGCGGTTCCCGCCTGATGACTACGATCTCCGGATCGGTGCCGGTACCCTTGAAATTGGGATGCACGAAGATCGGACCGAAACGGCGGGCGAAGGCCTTGTGCTGCTCCACCGAGATGTCCTGGTCGCGGAAGAAGACCACGCCGTGCTCGTTCAGCGCTGCGCGGATCCGCGCGATGGTGAGATCGTCCAGTTCCTGGGACAGGTCCACGCCGGCGATTTCGGCGCCGCCGGCACCGGAAACCGGCTCGACCGCGAGCACGCTGTTGGGCATGACGTTTCCTCTTTTGAGCCCGGAGCTTGGAGCGGGCTGAGCAACTGTCGGCCGGTATCGGGAGAGCGTCAAATTCATGGCGGGCAGGCAGGGAAGGCCGATCGGCTCGGGGAAACGTGATCAACACGGCGGTGTTTCGACTGGTGTATTCATTGGCATTCGTGCAACTCTGAGTGGCATAGCCCACAGAACATCCAAGCCATGGTCTTCGCCGCCGCCCTTTCCCTCTACCGTCCCGTCCTTCACCATGCCCAATGATATCGCCCTCCTGCTCGGTCGGCGGTTGCGGGCCGCGCGGAAGGCAGCGCGATTGACCCTGCAACAGCTGGCCGAGGCGCTCGGGCTTTCGGCCAGCCAGATCTCGAAATATGAAAACGGCCTGGACCGGGTGCCAGCCGACCGCCTGCCGGCGATGGCGACGCTGCTGGGGGTGGATGTCGGCTGGCTGTTCAGCGAAGAGGAAACCGGGCATGGGCACGGCACGCCGGGCACCGCGGCCATGGCCGCGCTGCTGGAGCGGATCGGCCCCGGCCCGCAGCGGGATGCGCTGTTCCGCCTGGCGGCCAGCATGGCCGAGGCAGCCCAGCCCCCTGGCAGCCTGACCGGGGAACCCGCACCGGCCCGGGTGCCGGCGGTACGGTCGCTGGTCGAGGCCGGGCGGCTTGGCGACGGCCTGGCGGAGCGGTTGCACCTGGCGCTGGAAGGCGCCACCGATGACCTCGCGCTGTTCTACCAGCCGGTGCTCGCTGCCGACGGTATGCGGCTGATCGGATTCGAGGGGCTGCTCCGCTGGCGTGGCGGGCGGGACCGGATCGGTCCGAAGCAGATCCTTGCCACGGCCGAGGCGGCCGGGCTTGGCGCCGCGCTGGATGACTGGGTGCTGGCGCGTGGCATTGCCCAGGCCGCCGCCTGGCTGCCGCGGGCCCCCGGGCTCAGCCTAAGCCTGAATCTGTCCGGTCCGCTGCTGCAGGACCCGGCCTGCCTCGAAAAGGTGGGCGGCCTGCTGGACCAGCATAAGCTTCCGCCAGGGATGATCTGCCTGGAGATCACCGAAGCGACGATGCTGGACCAGACCGCGATAGAGCGGCTGCGGGTGCTGCGCGACCACGGTGTGGCGCTGGCGATAGATGATTTCGGGATCGGCCACTCCTCGCTCGCGCGGCTGCTGGCGCTGGAAGTGGAGGTGCTGAAGCTCGACCGCCATTTCCTGGAGGGCAAGGGCATCCGGTCCGCGCGGCAGACCGCCATGCTGGGGGCGCTGGTGCGGCTGGCCCATGCCGCTGGTGCGCGGCTGGTGGCGGAGGGCGTGGACAGCCGGGAGGCCATGCAGGCAGCCCGGCAGGCCGGCTGCGACGGCGTGCAGGGCTTCCTCTTCGCGCCCGCCCTCCCGCCGGAGGAAGCAGCCCGCTGGCTGGATGCCGAGGTTTCGGCCAGCGCGAGCGTTCCTGCCCTGGCATATGGCCGGCGCTGAGCCTTTCGGGCCTGCCCCGGTGACGTGAGCGGGGCGGGGAAGCCGGCCAGGCGCGGGCATAAGGGTTGCCTCCGGTTCCCCATGCGGCCGGCCTTGGAAACCCGTTCCCCCTGCGCTACACGGCGCCCTTCACGGCCGTGGCGAACGGACGCGGGCGTGGTGGAACTGGCAGACACGCCGGATTTAGGTTCCGGTGGCGCAAGCCGTGGGGGTTCAAATCCCTCCGCCCGCACCACCGCCGCCGGCCTTTTCGGGAATGGAATTGACGACGATGCAGGTGACCGAGGTCGCGAATGAAGGGCTGAAGCGGGCCTATACGGTAGTGGTTCCCGCGGGCGACATCGCGGCCGAGCGCGAGCGACGGCTGGCGCAACTCGGCAAGGAACTGCGGATTCCCGGCTTCCGTCCCGGCAAGGTGCCGGCCAAGGTGGTGCAGCAGCGCTACGGCCAGGCGGTGATGGGCGAGGTGCTGGAGCAGTCCGTCAACAACGCCACCCAGCAGGTGGTCGCCGATCGTGGCCTGCGTCCGGCACTGCAGCCCAAGGTGGACATCGTCAGCTTCAACGATGGCGCCGATCTCGAATTCCGTGTGGACCTCGAAATCCTGCCGGAAGTGTCGATGCCCGACTTCGCCGGCATCGAGGTGGAGCGTCTGAAGGCCGAGGCCGGCGCCGCGGAGGTGGACAAGGCTCTGGCCTCGATCGCCGAGCGCAACCGCCGGCTGGAGGACATCACCGAGGAGCGCGGCGCGGCGAAGGGTGAGGTCGCGGTCTGCGACTTCATCGGCCGCATCGATGGCGAAGCCTTCCCCGGCGGTACCGCCAACGAAATGCCGATCGAGGTGGCCGGCGCCGGCTTCATCCCCGGCTTCACCGAGCAGTTGGAAGGCATCAAGGCGGGCGAGACCCGTACCATCCAGGTGACCTTCCCCGAGGAATACGGCGCCAAGGAACTGGCCGGGAAGGCGGCCGAGTTCGAGGTGACCGCCAAGGCGCTGAAGCGGCCGGTGGTGCCCGCCGTGGATGACGAACTGGCCAAGGCGGTGGGCTTCGACGATCTGGAAAAGCTCAAGGCCGTGGTGAAGGAGCAGTTGCAGCGGGAATACGACAACCTCTCCCGCATGCGGGTGAAGCGCGCGCTGCTCGACGCCTTGTCCGAGCGGGCCGATTTCGCCGTGCCGGAGGGTATGGTGGAGGCCGAATTCAGCCAGATCTGGCAGCGTGTCGAAGCCGATCTGAAGGCTGGCCGGCTGGACGAGGACGACAAGGGCAAGGACGAGGAAACCCTGAAGGCCGACTACCGCAGGATTGCGGAGCGGCGGATTCGCCTCGGCCTGCTGCTGTCCGAGATCGGTCGCACCAACAGCCTGACCGTCACCAATGATGAGCTGGCCCGGGCCATGCGGCAGGAAGCTGCCCGCTATCCCGGCCAGGAGCAGCAGGTGATGGAGTTCTTCCGCAAGAATCCGCAGGCCGCCGACAACCTCCGCTCCCCGATCTTCGAGGAGAAGGTGGTGGATTTCATGCTGGAACTCGCCAAGGTGAGCGAGAAGACGGTGACCCCCGAGGAGCTTTCGGCGGCCGCGACGGCCTGAAGCGGACGGAACGGGAACCAGGCAGTCAGGGGCGGGTCCACTCGCCCCTGATCGCCCGGAAGGCCGGCGAAGGCCGGCCGATTCAGGCGCGGTAGCCGGTCTTGGCCGGTGACCGGGCGACAGGCCGGCAACGGGCCACGGCAGCCGCGATGGTGCAGGGTTGGAATTATCCATCCGTCCATCTCATTCGGCTATGCAGTCCCTGGTTGTGGGATTTTCGCAGGGACGGCGAAATGGACGAGACCCGCGGGGCTTCACGAGGAAAGCATTTCAGCCAGGGGCAGATTGGCCGAATGGCCCCTTCCGCCCTCGCCGGCTCTACCCCACATTAGGTTTTCGGGCATTCACGGTCGGCGGCCGCCCTTGCGCCGCCGGGCCGTTGGTCGAACGGGCTGCCGGATGGCAGCGAAAGGGACAGCTATGCGTGACCGCGATCCGGTCGAAGTCTATAATAACACTCTCGTTCCCATGGTCGTCGAGCAGACGGCCCGCGGCGAGCGTGCCTTCGACATCTATTCCCGCCTCCTGAAGGAGCGGATCATCTTCCTGACCGGCCCGGTCTTCGACCAGGTCTCCTCCCTGATCTGCGCCCAGTTGCTGTTCCTGGAAAGCGAGAACCCGAACAAGGACATCGCCTTCTACATCAACAGCCCGGGCGGCGTGGTTTCGGCCGGCCTGGCGATGTACGACACGATGCAATACATCCGTTCCCCGGTCAGCACGGTCTGCATCGGCCAGGCAGCGAGCATGGGCAGCCTGCTGCTCTGCGCCGGCGCCAAGGACAAGCGCTTCGCCCTGCCGAACAGCCGGATCATGGTCCACCAGCCCTCCGGCGGCGCCCAGGGCCAGGCCACGGATATCGAGATCCAGGCCCGGGAGATCCTGAAGCTGCGGGAGCGGCTGAACCAGATCTATGTGAAGCATACCGGCCAGCCGCTGGAGGCCATCCAGAACAAGCTCGAACGCGACACCTACATGTCGGCCGAGGAGGCCCGGGATTTCGGCCTGGTGGACCAGGTGGTGGAGAACCGCCCCGTGACCCCCGGCGCCGAGGCGCCCCGGAGCTGACGGCCACGCCCGCGCCCCAACCGCCCCCCATTGCCCGCCCTCCGCGTAACGTCCCGTTGCGTGGCCCGGCTGGGGGCGCACAATGCTTCCCCCTAGATGACAGGGGGGCTACAGTCTCTATCGGTGCCCCCTCGCCTAGGGGGGTGCTGGCCGTGCCCCCGGTCGCGTCCGTCGCGGCGCGGTGCGGCGGGTCCATGCAGGCGGAGTGCCCATGACCAAGTCCGGCGATTCCAAGAACACCCTGTACTGCTCGTTCTGCGGCAAGTCGCAGCACGAGGTCCGCAAGCTCATCGCTGGACCGACCGTGTTCATCTGCGACGAATGCGTCGAGCTGTGCATGGACATCATTCGCGAGGAGCACAAGACGCACCTCGTGAAGTCGCGCGATGGCGTGCCGACGCCGAAGGAGATCTGCAAGGTCCTCGATGACTACGTCATCGGGCAGGACCATGCGAAGAGGGTCCTCTCGGTGGCCGTGCACAACCACTACAAGCGGCTGGCCCACAGCACCAAGAACAACGATGTCGAGATTGCCAAGTCCAACATCCTGCTGATCGGCCCGACCGGCAGCGGCAAGACCCTGCTGGCCCAGACCCTCGCGCGCATCCTCGACGTCCCCTTCACCATGGCGGACGCGACGACGCTGACCGAGGCCGGCTATGTCGGCGAGGATGTGGAGAACATCATCCTCAAGCTGCTGCAGGCCGCCGACTACAACGTGGAGCGGGCGCAGCGCGGCATCGTCTATATCGACGAGGTCGACAAGATCAGCCGCAAGTCGGACAACCCCAGCATCACCCGGGACGTCTCCGGCGAGGGCGTGCAGCAGGCGCTGCTGAAGATCATGGAAGGCACGGTGGCCTCCGTGCCTCCGCAGGGCGGGCGGAAGCATCCGCAGCAGGAATTCCTGCAGGTGGATACCTCCAACATCCTGTTCATCTGCGGCGGCGCCTTCGCCGGACTGGAACGGATCATCGGTGCCCGCGGCAAGGGTTCGGGCATCGGCTTCGGCGCGGAGGTCCGTTCCCCGGATGAGCGCCGCACCGGCGCCATCCTGCGCGAGGTGGAACCCGAGGATCTGCTGAAATTCGGCCTGATCCCCGAATTCATCGGCCGCCTGCCGGTGGTCGCCACGCTTGAGGACCTCGACGAGAAGGCGCTGATCGAGATCCTGACCCGGCCGAAGAATGCCTTGGTGAAGCAGTACCAGCGTCTGTTCGAGATGGAGGGGACCAAGCTCACCTTCACTGAGGACGCGCTGAAGTCGGTCGCCAGCCGCGCCATCCAGCGCCGGACCGGCGCCCGCGGACTGCGGTCGATCATGGAGGCGATCCTGCTCTCCACCATGTTCGACCTGCCGGGGCTGGAGGATGTGGACGAGGTGGTGGTGAACCGGGAAGTCGCGGAAAGCCGTGCCAGCCCGCTCTTCATCTATGGCGAGCGGGCCGCGGAGCAGAGTTCCGCCTGAACCGTCCGGTGCCGCGGCAACTGGTTCAACCGCGGCGACTTCAAGGCCTTGTTAACCAGGGTGCCGGGGGCCATTTCCCAGGCACCCCATGGCGAGGGGGATCGTGCCGTTGCCGGGCGATCCTGCCGCCGACTGTCCCTCAGCGAGGTCCCCGATGGCGGATAAGCCCGAAACCACTCTCCGCGGCGAATTGCTTCCTGTCCTGCCGCTGCGCGATATCGTTGTTTTCCCGCATATGATCGTTCCACTGTTCGTGGGCCGGGAGAAATCCGTGCGCGCGCTGGAAGCGGTGATGCGGGACGACAAGCAGATCCTGCTGGTCGCGCAGAAGAATGCCGCCCAGGACGACCCCGCGGCCGACGACCTTTACCAGATCGGTACCATCTCCACCGTGCTGCAGCTGCTGAAGCTGCCTGACGGCACCGTCAAGGTGCTGGTCGAGGGCGGCCGCCGCGCGCAGATCGTTGGCTGGAAGGAGACCGAGTCGCATTTCGAAGGCTACGCGACGCCCATCGAGGAGCCGGCGACCGAGAGCCGCGAGACCGAGGCCCTGGCCCGCACCGTGGTCGGGCAGTTCGAGCAGTACATCAAGCTCAACAAGAAGATCGCGCCGGAGGTGCTGGTTTCGATCAACCAGATCGATGACCCGGCCAAGCTGGCCGACACCGTCGCCGCCCATCTGAACCTGAAGATCCCCGAGAAGCAGGAACTGCTGGAAACCCCGGCGACCGCCGCCCGGCTGGAGCGCGTCTTCTCGCACATGGAAAGCGAGATCGGCGTCCTGCAGGTGGAGAAGCGCATCCGCAACCGCGTCAAGCGGCAGATGGAGAAGACCCAGCGCGAGTACTACCTGAACGAGCAGCTCAAGGCGATCCAGAAGGAACTGGGCGAGGGCGAGGACGGCAAGGACGAAGCCGCCGAGTTGGAGGCCCGCATCAAGGCCACCAAGCTTTCCAAGGAAGCCCATGACAAGGCCATGGCGGAGCTGAAGAAGCTGCGCACCATGAGCCCGATGAGCGCCGAGGCGACGGTGGTCCGCAACTACCTCGACTGGATGCTCTCCATCCCCTGGAAGAAGAAGAGCAAGATCCGCAACGACATCGTCGCCGCGGAGAAGGTGCTCGACACCGACCATTACGGGCTGGAGAAGATCAAGGAACGGATCATTGAATACCTGGCGGTGCAGTCGCGCTCGCCGAAGATCCGCGGCCCGATCCTCTGCCTGGTTGGCCCCCCTGGCGTCGGCAAGACCTCGCTCGGCAAGTCCATCGCCAAGGCCACTGGCCGCAATTTCGTCCGCATGTCGCTTGGCGGCGTGCGGGACGAGGCCGAGGTGCGCGGCCACCGGCGGACCTACATCGGCTCCATGCCGGGCAAGGTCATCCAGGGCATGAAGAAGGCCAAGACCTCCAACCCGCTCTTCCTGCTCGACGAGATCGACAAGCTCGGCGCCGATTGGCGCGGCGACCCGTCCTCGGCCCTGCTGGAGGTGCTGGACCCGGAGCAGAACAGCAGCTTCAACGACCACTATCTGGAGGTGGATTACGACCTCTCGGACGTGATGTTCGTCACCACGGCCAACAGCCTGCGGATGCCGCAGCCGCTGATGGACCGCATGGAGATCATCCGCATCCCCGGCTACACCGAGGATGAGAAGGTGGAAATCGCCAAGCGCCACCTGATCCCCAAGCAGACCGAGGCGAACGGGCTCAAGCCGGAGGAGTGGTCGCTTTCCGACGAGGCACTGCGTGACCTGGTGCGCTACTACACGCGCGAAGCCGGGGTGCGGAACCTTGAGCGCGAGATCGGTGGCCTTGCCCGCAAGGCGGTGAAGGAGATCGTCTCCAGGAAGGCGAAGAAGGTCCACATCACCGTCAAGAACCTCGAGAAATTCGCCGGCGTGCGGAAGTTCCGCTATGGCGAGGCCGAGGCCGAGGACATGGTGGGCGTCGTCACCGGCCTCGCCTGGACCGAGGTGGGCGGCGAGATCCTGACCATCGAATCGGTGCTGGTGCCGGGCAAGGGCAAGGTGCAGCACACCGGCAAGCTCGGCGACGTGATGCAGGAAAGCGTCTCGGCGGCGATGAGCTATGTGCGTTCCCGCGCCACCAGCTTCGGCATCAAGCCGACACTGTTCGACAGGCGCGACCTGCATGTGCACGTGCCGGAGGGGGCGACTCCGAAGGACGGGCCGAGCGCGGGTATCGCCATGGCGACCAGCATCGTCTCGGTCCTCACCGGCATCCCGGTTCGCAAGGATGTCGCCATGACCGGCGAGATCACCCTGCGGGGCCGCGTGCTGCCGATGGGCGGGCTGAAGGAGAAGCTGTTGGCGGCGCTGCGGGCCGGTGTGACCCGGGTGTTCATCCCGAAGGACAATGAGAAGGATCTGGCTGAGATCCCGGACAATGTGAAGAAGGGGCTGACCATCATCCCCGTCGCCCATGTGGACGAAGTGATCAGCCAGGCCCTGGTTCGCAAGCCGGAGCCGATCGAGTGGGAGGAGCCGGCGGAGCCGGCGCCGACTCGGCCAGGAGATGGCGAGTCAAGCAGCACAGTGCGACCGCATTGATCGGGGGGGCGGCCTTCGGGCCGCCCCTTTGCTTTCCCGGCCGGACGAATCGGAGAACGATCGCCCAGGAACCGGGGCAGGCGGCCATTTTCGCCACAGGGCAGCGAGAAAACGGCGGATAACTGCGGCGAATCGGGTTCGCCGCAATTGACGGCCCAGAATTCAGCCTCCTACAGTCGCCGCAGGTTTCGGGCCCGGAATCGGCCGGGCCGACGCGGTTTGCTCCAGCAAGGGGGGTTTTTCGGGTGAACAAGCAGGATCTGGTTGCTGTGGTTGCCGAGGCCGGCGACCTGCCGAAGGCGAAGGCCGGGGACATCCTTGACGCGGTGTTTGAGGCCATCACCAAGTCGCTGAAGAAGAAGCAGGAAGTCCGCCTGGTGGGCTTCGGCACCTTCTCCACCTCGCGGCGGAAGGCCGGCAAGGGCCGCAACCCGCGCACCGGGGAGGAAATCAAGATTCCCGCTACCACCACCGTCCGCTTCAAGGCCGGAAAGGGCCTGAAGGATTCGGTGAACTGATCTTGTCCAAAGGGGATCGGTAGGGCAGGGGCCGGCGCGACC
>JAEWCI010000623.1 GCA_023390705.1 Pseudomonadota bacterium | reverse complement strand
ACCCCGTGCGGTCCTGACTTTCCGGCATCATTCCATTCCCTGCCCTCTGCGGCGCCCATCCTCGGCGGAGGGGCACCGGCTGGCAAGCGCCGGCATGGCCCGGAGAGCGGCCGGTCGGGCGCCGCGTCCCTCACACCATGAGGGGCATAGCGCCGCGCCGGAAGGCGGTCAGCGCGAACGGCGGCCCTGCAGCATGGTCGTCACCAGCCAGGTGGCGGCGACGGCGATACCCACGGCCAGCAGCGGCCGCGCCCGCGCGGCGTCGCGCAACCGGCCCGCGGCATCCACGGCGTAGTCACGCCCCTCGCGCCAGTAGGGCTCGGCGCGGTCGGCCATGTCGCGCGCCGTCGGCGTGACGTTGCGGTTGAACAGTTCCTCGATCCGCGACCACAGGGAGGCAAGCTCGCTGCTGGCGTCGCGGCCGCGCGACTGCACCTCCTCAGCCACGCGCGAAGCGGCGTGCGAAGCCGCGCGCGAACCGGCGCTGCTGGCCGAGCTGCCTACTTCCCGTGCCATGTCCAGCAATTCGGCGACGCTGCGTCGTGCCATGGTCCTGCTCCGTTATCGGTACGTGTTGCGCAGCCACAACGGCGGCGGCGGGCGGGAGTTCAGCGCCCGGCGCACGCGGGTGCCGCGAAGAATATTGAATCCGGGCGGGCAAAAGCGCTTCCATGACGGCAAACCCGTGGGAGGGTCTTGCCATGCGCCGCCGTTCCCTGTTGGCCGCGATGGGCAGCGCGGCCTTGGCCAACCAGGTGCCGCGCCGGGCCAGTGCGGCAGAGCCGGTGGATGTGGCCCTGGTGCTGGCCGTGGATGTCTCTCGCTCGATCGACGAGGACGAGGCGAGGCTGCAACGCGAGGGTTACCGCGAGGCGATCACCGACCCGCGAGTGGTGGAGGCGATCCGTGGCGGCATGACCGGCGCCATTGCCCTGGCCTATGTCGAATGGGCAGGATTCGAGTTCCAGCGCGTGCTGCTGCCCTGGACACGCATCGCCAGCCATGCCGAGGCACGTGAATGGGCGGAGCGACTGGAGGCGGCACCGCGCGTCTCGCTTTCCTGGACATCGATTTCCGGCGGCATCGACTTCGCCCGCCGCACCATGCAGGAATCGCCCTTCGAGGCGACGCGCCGGGTGATCGACGTGTCCGGCGACGGCGTGAACAACAGCGGCGGGCCGGTGGAGGTGGCGCGCGACCGGGCGGTGGAGGAGGGCATCATCATCAACGGGCTGCCCATCATCAACGACCGTCCGGCCTTCGGCCGCATGCCGCCGGTGCCGCTCGACGAGTACTATCGCGACAATGTGGTGGGCGGCCCCGGCGCCTTCGTCATCGTTGCGCAGGACTTTGAAAGCTTCGGCAATGCGGTGAAACGCAAGCTGATCCGTGAGATCGCCGCGCTGCCGGGGGCGGTGATGAGTTGAGCAGAACCACCGGAGGGCGCGACCGCCCTCCGGCCTTCTGGCCGGATGCCCGGAGCGTGACAGACCATGGCGGGATCGCCGAAGACATGGACCACGTGCCAGACGGCCGGGTCACGACCGGTCCGCCTGCCTGCACCGGTCAGGATCTAGCGCGAGACATCCTCGATCGAGAGACCGAAGGCCGCGACGCCCTCGGCCAGCAGGTCGCCCAGCATGTCCATGCCGAGGAGGTAACCTGCCGCGTCGCCGCCCGCATTGCGTTCGGCGGCCAGGCGGGTGGCTTCCTCCCACTCCTCCGCGCCGTAGTCGCCGCGTCCGACCCAGGCCAGGGCGATCAGCGCCGCCTGCTCGTCCTCGTTCAACTCGTCAATGAAGTTGTGCAGGGCGTCCTCGCTCATGTCCTCCGGGTTGTCCTGCAGCAGCGCCGCCTCGCTGTTGGGGTCCTCGGTCAACTGCTCGGGGTCGGCTTCCTCCTTGCCTTGAATGGCGCGCGCGAGATCGACCACCGTGGCCACGGTTTCCAGGCTGATGCCCAGATCCACCTCGTCATCATCGGATTGGCCCGCCATCACCGCACTCCCCGCACCTTCCGCCAGACCGCGACTACCCGGGGCATCAGCACCCGGGGCGTGAATCGCCATCCCAGCCAAGCTTATCCCAATTCGCCCTGACCAAGCAGGACAATGCGAGGCTAAGTGACCAACGGGCCGGCGGTTCCATGGGGAGAAGCAGCGCATGGCAACTCGGATGCGGGGAACATCCCGGCCCGATCCGACGTTCAGCCCATGTTGAGACACTGCTTGAAGGTTGGAGCCTAACAGATGGCAATGAAGCCGACAAGCCTGAAGCTGCATCGCGGCGCCAGCGCTGCCCTGTTGATCCTTGCGCCACTGTTGCTGGCCCGGCCGGCCCCGGCGCGGGAATTGACGGCGACGCCGCCTGAGGACGCCGCGGTCCTGCTGACGCCGAGCCTGGCCTGCAGCGCGACGGAACTGGTCGGTGCCCACCTGCGGCAGGAAATCCGCGCCGAGATGCCTCGGCCGCAGGCGCGCCGGAAGCCGCGGCACCGGCAGCAGGCACGCCGGTCCCGGCCGGCTCCGCCATCCGCGCCGATGGAGGAATTCGTCATGGAAGAGCCGCCGCGGATGTTCCTGCGCGCTTTCCATATCTGCATGGGCCCGGCGGAGCCGGCGGCGCAGCCGGTGCGCTACCGGACCTGATGGCCGTTGCCGGCCGCTACAATTCCATGATGCGCGCCGGCGCGGCGGTGCCGCGCAGCAGGTGCCAGAGGCCGAGCAGATTGCCGCGGAAGCGGCCCCAGCGGTCCACCTCGGGTTCCGGGAAGGGCGTGCGCAACAGGTTGATGAGGCAATGCCGCGCCGCGCTGGGAATGGCGTGGTTCCAGGGGAAGGTGCCCTTGCGGGCGAGATAGACGGGGTTGACCACCTGGCTGTAGCCCAGCCGCCGTCCCGGCGTCCGCCCGAGCTTCACGCCGAGATGCACGCCGCGCGCCCCGGCCAGCCGCAGCACCGCGCCATGGGCGCCGAGCGCCCGGGTGACGTCGATATCCTCGTACCAGGCATAGGCGGGCAGCGCCTCGTCCACCCGGATGCCATGGGCGCGCATCGGCGCCAGGCGCAGCGCCATGTTGCAGCCATAGCCGTTGAAGGCGGGTTCGGTGGCCAGCGGGTCGCCCTGGTAGCGGTCCTGCGCCAGCAGGTGGCGGCCTTCCTCCAGAGTGATGCCGGGGCCCTTGGCGCCGTCGGCGATGACGGTGCCGGTCGTCACCACGCAATCCGGCCGGGCGGCGAAGACCGCCTCCGTCACGGCGCAATAATCGGGCGCCGGCAGGAAGTCGTCGTCCAGGAACAGCACGAGGTCGCAATCCGAGGCGGCGTCGAGGATGGCGTTGCGCTGCCGCGGCAGGCCGGCCGGGGCGGTGAGGAATTCGGCGCGCGGATGGCGGCCGGCGCAGCCCGCCACATCCTCCGGCCCGACATGGCAGACCAGCAGCCGGTCCGGCGCGCGGGTCTGCCCCAGCAGATGCGCCAGCACCTCGGCCAGGATGGCGGCGCGGCCGCGGGTGGCGATGCCGATGGCAAGGCGCAGGCTCATGC
>JAEWCI010000564.1 GCA_023390705.1 Pseudomonadota bacterium | reverse complement strand
GCCATGGGTGGTGCCGTCCGTCACGCTGGCGCTTGGGCCGCAGGGGTTGCGCCGTCCGTGCAGCAAGGACCGGGGCGCCCCGCCCGCCGCCTCGCTTGACCGGGCCTGCTGCCTGCGTCAGCACAGCCGCCCCAGCAAGGGCACAGCGGCACCATGCGCATCCTCTCCGTCCGGCAATCCGTCGTCCCGATCGCCTCCGCCATCGCCAACGCCTATATTGATTTCTCCAAAATGACGGCCTCCGTCGTCGCGGTGACGGTGGGCGACGGCAACGGCCGCGAGGTCACCGGCTACGGCTTCAACAGCAATGGCCGCTACGCCCAGCCCGGCCTGCTGGCGGAACGCTTCATCCCGCGCCTGCTGGACACGCCGGAAGCCGCGCTCTCGCATGGCGACGGGGGGCTGGAGCCGGCCGGCGCCTGGGCGGCGATGATGCGGAACGAGAAGCCGGGCGGCCATGGCGACCGCAGCGTGGCGGTCGGCGTGCTGGACATGGCGCTGTGGGACGCAGCGGCGAAGCTGGAAGGCGTGCCGCTCTGGAAGCTGCTGGCCAACCGCTTCCGCCAGGGCCAGGCGGATGAAAGCGCCTGGATCTACGCCGCCGGCGGCTACTACTACCCCGGCAAGGGCGTGGAGGCGCTGGTTGAGGAGATGCGGCGCTATCTCGACCTCGGCTACAGCGTGGTGAAGATGAAGATCGGCGGTGCCCCCGGCACTTCCATCAAGGACGCGCTGAAGGAGGATATCGGGCGCATCGAGGCGGTGCTGAAGCTGCTGGGCGGCGACGGTTCGCGGCTTTGCGTGGACGTCAACGGCCGCTTCGGCCTGCATGCCGCCCTGGCCTATGGCGCGGCGCTCTCCCGCTACAAGCTGCGCTGGTATGAGGAGCCGCTGGACCCGCTGGACTACAGCACCCATGCGACGCTGGCCGAGCACTACGCCCCGCCCATCGCCACCGGCGAGAACCTGTTCAGCATGCAGGACGCGCGCAACCTGATCCGCCATGGCGGGCTGCGGCCGGACCGCGACATCCTGCAATTCGACCCGGCGCTGTCCTATGGCCTGGTGGAATACATCCGCACCCTGAACATGCTGCGCGAACATGGCTGGAGCCCGCGGCGCTGCGTGCCGCATGGCGGCCACCAATTCGCGCTCAACATCGCGGTCGGCCTGGGCCTGGGCGGCAATGAGAGCTACCCGGAAGTCTTCGCCCCCTTCGGCGGCTTCGCCGATGCCACCCCGGTGCAGGACAGCCGCATCCGCATGCCGGACATCCCCGGCATCGGCTTCGAGGCCAAGGCCGCGCTCTGGGACGTGCTGAAGGAGGTGTAGCGGGGGCGAGCCTCCCGCACACACGCTCTCGCGGCTTTGCTGCGGGAGGGCATGAAGGCTTTTCCGTTTAAGTCGTGCGGCTTACAGCCCCGCACCGGGGCGGCTGTATGCCCTTCGTATGGCTTCTTCCCGCTCCCTTTCGGGCCTCGCCTTCTCCTCCAACTGGTTCAGGCGTTCCGCGGTCTTTCTGGCGCGCTCAGCGATCCGGGTGCCGATTTCCCGCTCCAGCGCCGGGTCGAGTGGTTCGTCGGCGAGCGTCCCTTCCCATTGGGTCAGCCCTGCCTCACGCATGTAGTTGTTCGGCACCCTTGGCAGTGCCGCGAGGTCGCGACACAGGGTACCGATGGCGACGCCCTGAAGTGGTCCAATCCACCACTGCTCCTCATTTTCCCCCGATAGCTGCGCCATAAGTACGGAGCCGGCCGGCACGGGGGGGAAAACCGCGCCTTGCGAACGGAACAGGTGGCGGGAGTAACGCCAGATCTGCTGAGCATCCTCAGTGCCGCGGTCGGCCTCGCCCTCGCGCGCTTCACCCGACTTCAAGAAGGCGGGCACGAGGAAGATGGTTTTCAGGTGCAGTTTCCGGCGAAAGATTTCGCCTATCTCCCACGTCGTGCTCTGAGATGCGATTGGGACGGCGATGATGAAGCGGGCTGTTGCCGTGGCGAGGTCGAAGACTTTCTTCCAGGTCTCGTCGCTCGTCCGAAGCACCCCTGCGCCTGCCTTGTCGAAGGCAGAGCCGATCTTAATCAGTGGAAGCTTGGCTGTACGACGAATCGCCTCATCAACCGCAAGACGTTCAGCTTCAAAAATCCATGAAAAATCATATAGGCCAATATTTTCCCTGTTAAAGGGGTTCTTTATTTCCATGGCGCCCGACAGGAAAAATGGCCTCAAATAAAGGCCAAAAGCCGGTAATTTAGTGCTCCCTTTGAATATTCGTTCCAGGAGCTTCTCGGCTTCTTTGTCGAAATTCGGCTGTTCAGAAGGTCTGGTTTTAGTTCCAAAGAAACTCGCCAGCAAGAAGAATGGCAGGGCAACGAATATTACTACTTGTATACGGTCGGCCCAATCCAGTCCAAGTGCATGTAGGTTATCTAGTACGACGAACCCTCCAAAGGCACAGATCCAGGCGAACACGCGCATGGCGGAGCTCTCCCGTAGTGGCTGGCACTCCATTTTATATTTCGATTGCTTATCTGTCCTGGGCGCCCGCCAGATGCCGATGCAGAAGGCTACGGGAGTTGGCCGTTATTCTTCATGCAAACTTTAGTTACCCACCGCCTCGTCCGGGCCGACACCCCAGATCTCGCTGCGGCGGATATAGCCGCGATACTCGCCCACCTGCGCCTCGCACCAGGCGCTGCCGGCCTCGCAACTGCGCAGGCGGCCGATCACGCCGGGGCGCAGGCGGGCCACCGTGCTGGCCTCCGGTTCCGGCCGGCGGCGCAGCACCCGTTCCTCGCCGCGCACGATGAAGGTGCGGCGGCCGGTGAGGGTGGCGCTGTGGACCCAGCCCTCGGTGCCGTCCGGGTCGCGGATCTGCCGCCAATGCCCCTGTTCGTCGCGGATCTGCACGGGCAGGTCGGGGCGCTGGTAGGTCCATTCGGTGGGGAAGGTGGTGCCCGGCCCGACCCGCAGGTTGATCCTGTCGGACCGCAGGGCGGCGAAGCGCGGAATGGGGAAGCCGGTGGCCCGGCCGCGCGGCGGCTCGGCCGGGGTGGCGGGGGCTGCCGGGTCGGGCAC
>JAEWCI010000549.1 GCA_023390705.1 Pseudomonadota bacterium | reverse complement strand
CATGACCGGCCTTGGTTCAGGCTTCGCTAACGCGTGGCCGGAAGACCGCCCCGCGTCAGGCCGGCACGCCGGACACCATCACTTCTCGCACCGCCGCCAGGGCCGCATCGGCCTTGTCGCCCTCCGGCCCGCCGGCCTGGGCCATGTCCGGGCGGCCGCCGCCACCCTTGCCGCCGACCGCGGCCGAGGCGGCACGCACCAGGGCCACGGCGTCCGCCCTGCCCTTCGCGCCTTCCCCCACCGCGACGACGATGCTGGCCTTGCCTTCCGCCGTGCTGACCAATGCCACCACATCGGCAGTGCCGGTCTTCAGGATGGCATCCGCCATGCCCTTAAGGTCGCGCGGCGGCACCTCGCCCAGGTCACGCAGCGCCAGGCGCAGGCCGGCAACCTGCTCCACCTCCTGCGCAGCACCGCCGGTGGCAAGCTTCCTGCGCAACTCGGCAATGTCGCGCTCCAGCTTGCGGCGTTCCTCGACCAGGGCGGCGACGCGCGCCGGCACCTCGGCGGGCGCCACCTTCAGCACCGAAGCGGCCTCGCCCAGCCGCTTCTCCGCGGCCTCGATGAAGGCCAGTGCCGCCTGACCGGTGACCGCCTCGACACGCCGCACGCCAGCGGAAACCGCGCCTTCCGAGACGATCTTGAACAGCCCGATATCGCCAGTGCGGCGCACATGCGTGCCGCCGCAGAGTTCCAGCGAATAGACGCCGTGCTTCTCGGTAGCGGCGGGGTCGTGGCCCATGCCGACGACGCGCACCTCCTCCCCGTATTTCTCGCCGAACAGGGCCATGGCGCCGGCTTCCACCGCGGCTTCCGGCGTCATCAGCCGGGTGATGACCTCGGCATTCTCGCGGATGCGGGCATTCACCTCGGCCTCGACCCAGGCGAGGTCGTGGTCGCTCATCGGCGTCGGCTGGGAAACGTCGAAGCGCAGCCGGTCCGGGGCGTTCAGGCTGCCCTTCTGCGTCACATGGCTGCCCAGCCGCCGGCGCAGCGCCTCATGCAGCAGATGCGTCGCACTGTGATGGGCGCGGATATTGCCGCGGCGAAGATGATCCACTTCGGCCTGCACCGCCAGGCCCGGCTTCGCCTCGCCATGCGCCACGGTACCGTAATGCACGAAAAGGTCGCCCAGCTTCTTCTGGGTGTCGCGCACCACGATCCGGCAGGCCTCGCCGGCGGTGATGAGGCCGGTATCGCCCACCTGGCCGCCGCTTTCGGCGTAGAAGGGGGTCTGGTTCAGCACCACCGCCACCTCGGCGCCGACCGGGGCGCTTTCCACCACCTGGCCGTCATGCACCACGGCGATGATCTCGGCCTCCGCAGTTTCCGTGGTGTAGCCCAGGAATTCCGTGGCGCCGAGCTTCTCCTTCAGGTCGAACCACAGCGTCTCGGTCGCGGCCTCGCCGCTGCCGGCCCAGGCGGCGCGGGCGCGGCGCCTCTGGTCCGTCATCGCCGCCTCGAAGCCGGCGACATCCACGGTCTTGCCCTCGGCGCGCAGGGCGTCCTGCGTCAGGTCCAGCGGGAAGCCATAGGTGTCGTAGAGGCGGAAGGCGACCTCGCCGGGCAGGGTGCCCTTCTCGCCCAACCGGGCGCTCTCCTCGGCCAGCAGGTGCAGTCCGCGTTCCAGCAGGGAGCGAAAGCGGGTCTCCTCCAGCTTCAGCGTTTCGGTCACCAGCGCCTCGGCACGGACGATCTCGGGATAGGCGGCGCCCATCTGGCGGATCAGCGCAGGCACCAGGCGGTGCAGCAGCGGCTCGCGCGAGCCCATCATATGGGCGTGACGCATGGCGCGGCGCAGGATGCGGCGCAGGACATAGCCGCGGCCCTCGTTGGAAGGCAGCACGCCATCGGCGATGAGGAAGGTGCCGGCGCGCAGATGGTCCGCCACCACACGGTGGCTGACCTTGAAGGGGCCGTCCGGGTCGCGGCCGGTGGCCTCGGCGCTGGCCAGGATCAGGGCGCGCAGCGTGTCCGTGTCGTAATTGTCGTGCTTGCCCTGGAGGATGGCGGCAAACCGCTCCAGCCCCATGCCGGTGTCGATCGAGGGGCGCGGCAGCGGCACGCGGGTGCCGGGCGGGCCTTCCTCGAACTGCATGAAGACCAGGTTCCAGATCTCGATGAAGCGGTCGCCATCCTCGTCCGGGGAGCCGGGCGGGCCGCCGGGGATGGAGGGGCCGTGGTCGAAGAAGATCTCGGAACAGGGGCCGCAGGGCCCGGTGTCGCCCATGCGCCAGAAATTGTCGGCAGTGGGGATGCGGATGATGCGGCTGTCCGGCAGGCCGGCGACCTTCTTCCAGTAGGCCGGCGCTTCCTCGTCCTCGGAATACACCGTGACCAGCAGCCGGTCCTTGGGCAGGGCGAAATCCTTGGTCAGCAGCTCCCAGGCATGGGCGATGGCCTGTTCCTTGAAGTAGTCGCCGAAGGAGAAATTCCCCAGCATCTCGAAGAAGGTGTGGTGCCGGGCGGTGTAGCCGACATTGTCCAGGTCGTTGTGCTTGCCGCCGGCGCGGACGCATTTCTGCGCGGTCGTCGCCCGGACATAGGGTCGCTTTTCCTGGCCCGTGAAGACGTTCTTGAATTGCACCATGCCGCTGTTGGCGAACATCAGCGTCGGATCGTTGCGCGGCACCAAGGGCGAGCTTTCGACGACCTGGTGCCCGTTGCGGGCGAAGTAGTCGAGGAAGGTGGCGCGGATGTCGTTGCTGCTGGTCATCGCCGGTGGGGGCCCCGTCTGCTGCCCCGGGCCTTGGGTATTTGCCCTTGGGCGAAGGTGTCTCGATAACGCGCGGGAACTCTTGCGTCGAGAGGGCGGGGCCGGAGAGGCCGCGTGACATTCCGCCATGCGCGGCAACCGCCGGGGGAGGCCGGCCGTTCCCAAGCTGGGTCGGCCGTTCCCGGCCGCAGCCCCGAACCCCCGATGGAGGACGCCCGTGGCCCAGGACATCAAGGACCTGCTGGAAATGGAGTTGCAGGATACCTACAGCGCCGAGAACCAGATCCTGGAGGCGCTGCCGCAGATGGAGAAAGCCGCCAGCACCCAGAGCCTGAAACGCGCCTTCCAGGAACACCGCCAGGTAACCGAGCGCCAGGTCCAGCGCCTGGAGGAAGTCTGCAAGATGCTCGGCATCGAGCCTGAGGGCGAGAGTTGCGAGGCCATGGAAGGACTCGTTGAAGAGGGCGAGCAGATCATCGATGAGTTGGACGAAGGCCCGGTGCGCGACGCCGCCCTGATCGCCGCCGCGCAGAAGGTGGAGCATTACGAGATCGCCGCCTATGGCACGCTCTGCGCCATGCTGAAGGCAATGGGCGAAGGCAAGGCCGCCGACCTGATGGCGCAGACCCTGAAGGAAGAGAAGGATACCGACGAGTTGCTGACCGGCCTGGCCGAGCAGGAAGTGAACCCGGCGGCCATGGGGCGGAGAGCTGCCAACGACCCGAAGGGCCGCAGCACCAGCGCGGCGTAAGCGGCACCGCCCGGCGGGGTTGCGCACCCCGCCGGATGGTCCCGGCAGCCGCGACGTCAGGGCCGGGGCATCTGCCATTGCCCTGGAATCGCGTGCCCTGGAATCGCGGAAAAGTCCCGGCCTGCTATGCGGCCGGACAAATCACGCCGCCGGGCGGCTGTGCCCGGCGGCGATATTCCTTATTCCGCCGCGGCTTCCTCCGCCTCATCGCCCGGCCCCACCAGCATGGCATTGGCGACGATACCGGCCTGGGCGCGGACGCGCTGCTCGATGCTGTTCGCCATCTCGGGGTTGTCGCGCAGGAACTGCTTGGCGTTCTCCCGCCCCTGGCCGATCCGCTGGCCATCGCAGCTGAACCAGGCGCCGGACTTCTCGACGATGTTGGCCTTGACGCCGAGGTCGATGAGCTCACCGACCTTGGAGATGCCCTCGCCATACATGATGTCGAAATCCACCTGGCGGAAAGGCGGCGCCATCTTGTTCTTCACCACCTTCACCCGGGTGGAATTGCCCACCACCTCGTCCCGCTCCTTGATCGAGCCGGTGCGGCGGATGTCGAGCCGGACACTGGCGTAGAATTTGAGGGCGTTGCCGCCCGTGGTGGTCTCCGGGTTGCCGAACATCACGCCGATCTTCAGGCGGATCTGGTTCAGGAAGATCAGCAGGCAGTTGGAACGGCTGACCGAACCCGTCAGCTTGCGCAGCGCCTGCGACATCAGCCGGGCATGCAGGCCGACATGGCTGTCGCCCATCTCGCCTTCCAGCTCGGCCCGCGGCACCAGGGCGGCCACGCTGTCCACCACCAGCACGTCAACGGCGCCGGAGCGCACCCGCGTGTCGCAGATTTCCAGCGCCTGCTCGCCGGCATCGGGCTGGCTGATCAGCAGGCTGTCCACGTCCACGCCCAGCTTGCGGGCATAGCCCGGGTCGAGCGCGTGCTCGGCGTCGATGAAGGCGCAGGTGCCGCCCTTCTTCTGCGCCTCCGCGATGGCATGCAGCGCCAGCGTCGTCTTGCCCGAGCTTTCCGGGCCATAGACCTCCACGATGCGGCCCTTCGGCAGGCCGCCGATGCCGAGTGCGATATCGAGGCCAAGCGAGCCGGTGGAAACCACCTCGACATCGCCATCCTGCGCCTGCCGCGCCCCAAGCTTCATGATCGAGCCCTTGCCGAAGGCCCGCTCGATCTGTGACAGCGCGGCGTCGAGCGCCTTGCCCTTGTCCATGCCTTTACCCCGCTCCTGCATCGCCCCGGTGGCCATTCTAGCGCAGAATTCCCAAAACGTTACCCAAGGTTGTATTTCCTATGACGCAACACCAGTCCTGATGTAACGTAAACAGAAACGCAACCTTACGTCACCGAAGGCGTTAACCCAATGGTCCTATTATGTTCCCGTGTGGGCCGAAAAACAAGAACATTTAGCTAACTTCGATGTCCGCGGAGCGCCTTCACACTGCGGCACCAGCCTGTCCGGTCAAGGCGAAGGGCAGTGCCGAAACCAACTCCGCCGGGGTATAGGGCTTGGCCAGGAAGCCCATCCCCAAGGAATCGAGATCCTCCCCCAGCATGCTCCGGGCATAGCCGGAAAGCAGCACCACGGGCAGCCCCGGCCAGCGTTTGCGCAGCTGCCGCGCCAGGGTCAGCCCGTCCATCCCCGGCATGGCGACATCGCTGACCAGCGCCGCCGGCGTGTTGCCACCCGCCACCAGCTCGAGCGCCGCCTCGGCGCTCTCGGCAGCCAGCACCGCCAGGCCGGCGCGGCGCAGGATGCGTTCGGCCAGCAGGCGCAGCGGCTTCTCGTCCTCCACCAGCAGCACCGGCGCGGCGGCCGCCACCGGGACAACGGGGCGGGCCGGCGGCATGGCTGCCGTGAGAGGTGCCACCTCCCCTTCATGGCGCGGGAAATGCAAGCGGAAGCGGGTGCCCCGGCCCGGCTCGCTCTCCACCAGCACATGCCCCCCCGATTGGGCAACGATGCCCTGTACCGTCGCCAGGCCGAGCCCGGTGCCCCCTTTCTCGATGCGGGTGGTGAAGAAGGGTTCGAAGATATGGGGCAGCGCCTCCGGCGGGATGCCACGGCCGGTATCGGCCACCTCCAGAACGGCGTAGCGGCCGGGCGGCAGGCTGCCATTGCCGCGCCGCTCGCCTTCCGGCCGGAGAACCACGGCATGGTCGGTGGCAAGCCGCAGCGTGCCGCCTTCCGGCATGGCGTCGCGGGCGTTCACCGCCAGGTTCAGGATCACCTGGTCGAGCTGCCCGGGGTCCACCCGGATCAGCCGCCCAGGCTCCTGCAAGGCGAGTTCCAGGCGCACCCCCCGCCCCAGCAGGCGGCGCAGCAGGGGCGTGATGCCCCGCACGGCCTCGTTCAGCGGGACCACCCTGGGCTGCAACGCCTGCTGCCGGGCGAAGGCCAGCAACTGGCGCACCAGCCCGGCGCCGCGCCGGGCGGCATCCTCGGCCTGGTCCAGTTCCTCGGCCACGCCCGCGCTGACCCCGGCCGCGCGGGCCGCTTCCAGGCTGCCCAGCACGGCGGTGAGCAGGTTGTTGAAGTCATGCGCGATGCCGCCGGCCAGCCGCCCCACCGTCTCCAGCCGCGAGGCGCCATCCAGCCGTGCCGCGGCCTGGCGG
>JAEWCI010000465.1 GCA_023390705.1 Pseudomonadota bacterium | reverse complement strand
GTGCAGGTGTGGCCCGCCACCCGCTCCGTGCCCAGGCGATGGCTGCGGGCGCCGGCCAGGGCGCGTTCGCCGCGCTGCGCCTCTGCGGCAAGCTGGGGCAGGTCGAGCATGAAGCCGGTGCGGTCCTCCACGGCGAAGGCGCGGCCCGAATGCAGGTTCATCACCAGCTTGGCGCCGGGCGGCAACGGCGGGCCGCCCAAGGCGCTGGCGGGATTGCCTGAGAGAAGCTCGGCCCTCAGCGCCCGCAGCCTGGCCGACCAGGCGACGCTCAGTTCGGAGGGCCGGCCACCCTCGTCATGCACCTTGTAGGAAACCACCACGTCGCGGGATGGCGGGAATTGGGGGCGCTCCTGCGCAACCACGCTCCCGGCGACAAAAGCTGACGCCATGGCGACAGACGCGACCAACAGATGCGGGATGTGCAAGGTGCGCAGGTCCTCGTTCCAGTAGGGAAAGCGACAGGGTCGGCCTATCCGCGCCAAGGGGCCATTATGCACAGAGTGGGTCATGCGCACATTGCCGGCGCGGATGACCCCGGCAAAGCCGCCGGACCTTCCCCACTCGCCCGCCGGCCAGCCCGATCGCTCGGGCCCGGACCGCAGGATCGGCCATCGCCGCTCCCAAGGGCGGCTCGCCGCTGGTTCGCCGGCCTGCGCGCCGGCGGAACCGCCGGTGCAGCGGCTCAGGGCACCCGGGCAGCCGCAGCCTTCCCGGCCGGAACACGCCCTGGTCAGGTCCCCTTCCGCCCCTGGCGGCCCCTGATGACCGCCGCCCGGTACCGGGATCTCTGCGCCAGGGCGTTCCGGGTCCGGCACAAGAAGACGTGTGTTCACGGGAGCAGCGTAAACCTGCAAGTTTTCATACTTCCCGTTCCAGAACGCCCGATCCTCCGACACCCTGGCGAGGCCGCGGCAGCACATGTTCGAGGGCCGCGGCGGCACATGTTCGAGAACTTCGTTCAGCACAGGCTCAGGAAACTCAGTTTCAATTGGCGCTGCCGGGGCATCCTCGACACACCGCCGATCCGCCTGCGCCCGGCGCCAATTCGCATCGTCAGCATGGTCCGATCCCGCGACCTGATCATGTATCTGCTCGCCATCAAGTCCTTCTACTGCCATCTCCCCGGCGGCGAGATCGTGGTCATGGACGACGGCACGCTGACCGCGCGGGACCGGGAGGTGCTGCGGCGCCACCTCGGCGGGCCGCGCATCATGCGGGTGGATTCGGTCGAGACCGGCACATGCCCCGAGGGCGGCTGCTGGGAGCGCCTGCTGCACATCCTCGACCTCAGCCGTGACAGCTACGTGATCCAGCTGGATTCCGACATGCTGGCGACCGGCCCGGTGCCCGAGGTCGTCGCGGCGATTCAGGAAAACCGGGCCTTCACCCTGAACTCCGGGCCCGACTACCGGATTGTTGACCTCGAGGCTGCGGCGGCGGAAGCGGCCCGGAGCAAGGATGACCACGTCCAGGTCCTCTCCGAGCGGGCGCTGCCGCGCCTGCCGCCCGGCATGGGGCGGCTCTACGTGCATGGCTCGGCCGGCTTCGCCGGCTTCGCCCGGGGCGGCCCGGGGCGCGAGGTGGCGGAGGCCTTCTCCCTGGCGATGCAGGCCGCGCTCGGGCAGCGCTGGGCGGAATGGAGCAGCGAGCAGGTCGCCTCGAACTACCTCGTCTGCAACTCCCCGGGCGGCATGGTGCTGCCCTGGCCGAAATACTGCTGCTTCTACCCCGATGTCGTGCCGGACGAGGCGGTGATGCTGCACTTCATCGGCACGCACCGGTTCAACGATGGCGTCTATCTGCGCAAGGCAAGACGGGTTGTCGCCGAACTCGCCGACCGGCGTGTCACGGCCTGAAGGACATGTGCGGCATCGCCGGTTGCTTCGACCCAGGCATCGCGACGGAGGAGGCGACCCTCCTCCATGCCGCGCGCGGGATGGCGGACGCATTGCGCCACCGGGGACCGGATGCCGAGGGCGTCTGGGTTGACGCGCCCGCGGGCATCGCCCTCGCCCACCGCCGCCTGGCGGTCATCGACCTCTCCCCCACGGGTGACCAGCCAATGACATCGGCCAGTGGCCGCCTGGTCATCGTCTACAACGGCGAGGTCTTCAACGCCGGGGAACTACGAGGCGAGCTGGAAGCGTCAGGCGTCCGGTTCCGCGGCCACTCGGACACCGAGGTAGTGCTGGAGGCGTGCGAGTTCTGGGGCATCGAGCGCACGCTCGGGCGCCTCATCGGCATGTTCGCCTTCGCGATCTGGGACCGGCGATCGCGCCGCCTGACGCTCGTGCGGGATCGCCTCGGGGTGAAGCCGCTCTTCTGGGGTTGGCACGGGGGCGTGCTCCTCTTCGCTTCCCAGCCCGGGGCGCTCACCGCCTGGCCGCGGTGGCGGGCCAAGGTGGATGACACCGCGGCCGCCCAGTACCTGCGCTTCGGCTACGTGCCGGCCCCTCTGTCGATCTGGTCCGGGATCGGCAAGCTGCGACCAGGGCACCTGGCGACGATAGACGCCGATGGGAAGACGCAGGAGCGCTGCTGGTGGGATGTCCGCGCGGTCGCCGCCGAAGGCATGCGCGCGCCCCTCGACCTGGGGGAGTCGGAGGCGGCCGACATGCTGCACGGGCTCCTGCGCGACGCGGTGGGCCGGCGGATGGCCGCGGAGGTGCCGATCGGCGCCTTCCTCTCCGGCGGCATCGACAGCTCGACCGTCGTCGCGCTGATGCAGGAGCGCTCCTCCCGCCCGGTCAGGACCTTCACGCTGGCCTTCGGCGAACGCGACTACGACGAGGCGCACCACGCCCGGGCGGTAGCGGCTCACCTCGGGACCGACCACACCGAGCTCCGGATCGAACCGGAAGGCCTGCCGGAACTCGTGCCGGAACTCTCCGGCTTCTATGACGAACCCTTCGCCGATCCATGCCAGCTCCCGGCGCTGCTCCTGGCGCGGCTCAGCCGGCGCTCGCTCACGGTGGCGCTCTCGGGCGCCGGCGGCGACGAGGTCTTCGCGGGCTACACCCGCTACCTCCTGGCCGAACGCCTGGTGCGCGGCCTCGGCCGCCTGCCGTGGCGCGCGCGATCCACGGCTGGCAGCCTCATCCGGCGCGTGCCCTGCGCGGCGATCGACGCCGCCTGCGCCGCCCTGCCGCTCCCGCGCGGATTGCGGCCGGGCGGCGTCCGCGCGCATAAGCTCGCCGGGCTTCTCGACTTCCGCACGCCGGACGAGCTCTACGCCCGGCTGGTCAGCATCTCCAGCCAGCGCTCCGGTGCGGCCCATGGGACGGCCTTCGAGGACCCCGGCCTCGTCGAGGCGGTCGGACGGTTCCGCCGCCGCATGCAGTTGGTGGATGCGCTCACCTACCTGCCCGACTGGGCCCTGGCGAATGACGACCGGAGCAGCATGGCGACCGGGCTGGAAACCAGGCACCCCCTGCTCGACCACCGCCTGGTCGAGTTCGGCTGGCGCCTGCCCGACCGGCTGTTGCGGCAGCGTGGCAGGGGGAAGTGGCTGCTGCGGAGGGTGCTCGGGCGGCACGTGCCGCGCGCCCTCTTCGACCGCCCCAAGCGCGGCTTCGAACCGCCGATCGGGCTCTGGCTGCGAGGGCCATTGCGGGACTGGGCCGAGGAACTCCTGAGCCCGCGGCGGATCGCCGGGGACGCGCTGCTCGAAGGCGAGGAGATCCGCGCCCGCCTTGCCGAGCACCTGGAGGGGCGGCGCAACTGGCAATACCCCCTCTGGGCCGCACTGATGCTCCAGGCGTGGCGGGCACGATGGACATGAGGAGCGAAGCGCAACCGAAACGTGATTCGAACAAGATCGGGAACCGATTAGCCTCATGACCTCCGCTGCCCCGAGCCGTTCGACTGGCAGAAATGCCGGGCGTGCCTGCCGGCGCGGGGCATCTGGCCAAGAAACGACAAGCACGGGAGCGGAGATCCGACACCATGAGCATTCTGCGGGATTTGGCCGCCGGGACCATTCGCCGCTTCCCCCGCCTCCGGGACGCCGGCGTGGCTTCGGAGGATTTCCTGCATCGCCAGAAGCATGCCATAGCGCAGGTCCTGCCAGGGGTGATCCGCCCGAACCCCTACAAGCTGATGATCGCCGTCACCGCCCGGTGCAACGCCCGCTGCCTCGGCTGCAATTACGGGCGGGGCTTCATGCCCGGGCACCAGCTCGCCTGGCCGATGGTCCGGGACCTCCTCGAAGATGCGAAGGATGCCGGCTTCCGGTCCATCCGCCTCTATGGCGGCGAGCCGCTGCTGCACCCGGACCTCCCGCGGATGGTCGAGCACTGCCGGAAGCTCGGGCTGCGCCCCTACGTCACCACGAACGGCGTCATGTTGAGGCGCCGCATCAAGGACCTGTTCGACGCCGGGTTGCGCGACATCACGGTCGGCTTCTACGGCGTGGGCCCGGCCTATGACGCCTATGTGCAGGCGCCCGGAC
>JAEWCI010000462.1 GCA_023390705.1 Pseudomonadota bacterium | reverse complement strand
GATGACGCCTTCGGCCACGCGCTGGAACGAGACACCACCACCTTCGTCCGCGCCGCCGGCGGGCGGGTGGTCGGCAGCGTGAAGTACCCCTTCCCGGCGACCAGCGATTTCTCCTCCTTCCTGGTGCAGGCCCAGGCTTCGCGCGCCAAGGTGATCGGCCTGGCCAATGCCGGGGCGGACACCATCAACAGCATCAAGCAGGCGGCCGAATTCGGTATCACCCGCCGCGGCGTGAAGCTGGCGGCGCTGCTGATGTTCCTGCCGGACGTCCATGCCCTCGGCCTCGCCACCGCCCAGGGGCTGGTGCTGACCGAAAGCTTCTATTGGGACCTCAACGACCGCACCCGCGCGGTGACCGAACGGCTGAAGCCGCGGCTGAAGGACATCAAGCCGAACATGGCTTCCATCGCCAACTACTCGGCCGCGCTGCACTACCTGAAGGCGGTGGCCGATATGGGTATCGCCGCGTCCAAGGCCTCCGGGGTCGAGGTCATCAACCGCATGAAGGCAATGCCCTGCGATGATGACGCCTTCGGCCCGGGCCGTATCCGCGAGGATGGCCGCAAGCTCTGCCCAAGCTACCTGTTCGAGGTGAAGAGCCCGGCCGAGAGCAAGGCCCCCTGGGACTATTACAAGCTGCTGCAGACCACCCCGGCCGAGGAAGCCTTCCGTCCGCTGAACGAAGGCGGCTGCAGCCTCGTCCGGAGCTAGAGGCACCGTCAGAAGGGAGACATCCATGACCATCGCACGCCGCCAATTGCTCGCCGCCGGCACTGCCGCAACGGTGCTGGGCGGCGTGCCCCCGCGAACCCGGGCGCAGGCGAACACCATCCGCCTCGGGGTGCTGACCGACATGTCCGGTCCCTACCGGGATACGACCGGGCCGGGCAGCGTGGTGCTGACCCAGCAGGCGGTACAGGATTTCGGCAACCGCGGCTTCCAGGTGGAGGTTCTCCAGGCCGACCACCAGAACAAGCCCGATGTCGGCTCCAACATCGCCCGGCAGTGGTTCGACCAGGGCGTGGATGCCGTCGTGGACCTGCCTACTTCCTCCGTCGCGCTGGCGGTCAACCAGATCGCGCGGGAGAAGAACAAGGTCCATCTGAATTCCGGGGCGGCGACCTCGGACCTCACCGGCGCGCAGTGCAGCCCGAACACGGTGCACTGGACCTACGACACCTACATGCTGGCCAAGTCCACCGGCTCCGCGGTGGTGAAGACCGGCGGCGACAGTTGGTTCTTCATCACCGCCGACTATGCCTTCGGCCATGCGCTGGAACGCGACACCGGCAATTTCGTCAGGGCGCAGGGCGGGCGGGTGCTCGGTGCCGCGCGCTATCCCTTCCCGGCGACCACGGATTTCTCGGCCTTCCTGCTGCAGGCCCAGGCCAGCCGCGCCAAGGTGCTCGGCCTGGCCAATGCCTCGACCGACACGGTGAACTGCATCAAGGGGGCGCGGGAATTCGGCCTGCACCGCTCGATGAAGCTGGCGGCGCTGCTGATGGGCACGGTGGACATCAAGGCGCTGGGGCTGGAACAGGCGCAGGGCCTGTTGCTGACCGAGAGTTTCTACTGGGACCTCAACGACCGCACCCGGGCGCTCACCGAACGGGTGCGGGCCAAGAACCAGGACCGCCCGCCATCCATGGTGCCGGCCGGCTGCTACGGTGCCGTGCTGCACTACCTGAAGGCGGTGGCCGATATGGGGGTGGCCGCCGCCAAGGCCAGCGGGCTGGAGGCGGTGAACCGCATGAAGGCGATGCCCTGCGACGACGATGCCTTCGGCCCCGGCCATATCCGGGTGGACGGCCGCAAGATCCACCCGGCCTATCTGTTCGAGGTCAAGTCGCCGCAGGAATCGCGCAACCCCTGGGACCTCTATAAATTGGCCGCAACCACTCCGGGTGAGGAAGCCTTCCGCCCCCTGGGTGAGGGTGGCTGCCCCCTCGTTCGCAGCTAGAAAGACACAGAGCAGGACCCCATGGACGAGATATTCGGCATCCCCGCGCCGCTGCTGTTCGGGCAGTTGTTGCTTGGGCTGATCAACGGCGCCTTCTACGCGATGCTGTCGCTCGGCCTGGCGATCATCTTCGGGCTGCTCAACATCATCAACTTCGCCCATGGCGCCCAGTTCATGATGGGCGCCTTCGTCGCCTGGATGATCCTGGGCCTGGGCAATACCGCGGCGGCGCAGATCGGCTTCGTGCTGATGCTGGTGCCGCTGGCCGTGCTGGTCCTGGACTGGCTGCTGCAACGCCTGAACCTGCCGCAGGGCCTGCGGATCGGGGCTGCGGTGCTGCTGGCCGTTCTGTGGAGCGCCAGCGTCATGCTGGAGGATGGCGGGCCACTGGTCCGGCTGCTGGCCGTGCTGTTCCCCAACGGGTTGTCCTACTGGTGGGCGCTGCTGGTCGGCCCGCTGGTGGTCGGCGCCTCCGGCGTATTGCTGGAGCGGCTGATGATCAGTCAGCTCTACAAGCTGGACCATCTCTACGGCCTGCTGCTCACCTTCGGCATCGGTCTGATCATCGAAGGCGTCTTCCGCAACCAGTTCGGCTCCTCCGGCCTGCCCTACCGCATCCCGCCCGAACTCAGCGGCGCCTGGGATCTCGGCTTCATGTTCATGCCGGTCTATCGCGGCTGGGTGGTGGTTTCCGCGCTGGTGCTGTGCCTGGCAACCTGGCTGCTGATCGAGAAGACCCGGCTCGGCGCCTATCTCCGCGCCGCGACGGAACGGGCGGATCTGGTGCAGGCCTTCGGCGTGAACGTGCCGCGCATGGTGACGCTCACCTACGGCGCCGGCGTGGCGCTGGCCGCCGTCGGCGGCGTGCTGGCGGCGCCCATCTATTAGGTGAACCCGCAAATGGGCACCAACCTCATCATCGTGGTCTTCGCCGTGGTGGTGATCGGTGGCATGGGCTCCATCCTCGGCTCCATTCTCACCGGCTTTGGCCTCGGCATCGTGGAGGGCCTGACCAAGGTCTTCTGGCCCGAAGCCTCGGCCACCGTCATCTTCGTCATCATGGCGATCGTGCTGCTGGCACGCCCCGCCGGCCTGTTCGGGAGGGCCTGAGCCATGGCCAATGTTTCCATCACCGCCGGCAGCATCGGCGGCGCAACCCAGGAAGCCGAGGGCCTGTGGGGATTCTCCCGGGCGCAGCTAGGCGCCTTGCTGGTGATGGTCGCCTTCGTGGTGGTAGGGCCCTTCGTGCTCTACCCGGTCTTCCTGATGAAGCTGATGTGCTTCGCGCTGTTCGCCTGTGCCTTCAACCTGCTCATTGGATATGTCGGGCTGCTTTCTTTCGGTCATGCCGCCTATTTCGGCATGGGCGGCTACCTGGCCGGCCATGCCGCCAAGGCCTGGGGCCTTTCGCCGGAACTGGCGATCATCCTCGGTGGCTTGGTGGCGGGCGGCCTGGGTGCGGTCTTCGGCTGGATCGCCATCCGCCGCCAGGGCATCTACTTCGCCATGATCACCCTGGCGCTGGCGCAGATGATCTATTTCTTCTGCGTCCAGGCGCCCTTCACCGGCGGCGAGGACGGCATCCAGGCCATTCCCCGCGGCGACCTGTTTGGCCTGATCTCCCTGGATCGCGACATCACCATGTACTGGCTGGTGGCGGCGGTGTTCCTCGGCAGCTTCCTGCTGATCCACCGCGTGGTGCATTCACCCTTTGGCCAGGTATTGAAGGCGATCCGGGAGAATGAGCCCCGCGCGACATCCCTGGGCTACCGGACGGATGACTACAAGCTGCTGGCCTTCATCATCTCCGCCACGCTGGCGGGGGTGGCGGGCGCCACGAAGTCCCTGGTCTTCGGCATCGCCACACTGACCGATGTGCACTGGTCCATGTCCGGCGAGGTGGTGCTGATGACGCTGGTGGGTGGCCTTGGCACGGTCTTCGGCCCGGTGGTTGGCGCGGCGGTGATCGTGACCATGCAGAACTACCTGGCCGAGATGGGCGCCTGGGTCACGGTCATCCAGGGCATCATCTTCGTCGCCTGCGTGCTGGTCTTCCGCCGCGGCCTGGTGGGTGAGATCGGCAACCTGCTGCGGGTGAAGCTGTAGGCCACGCCCTGCGGCGCCTGCCCGCGCCGGCCTTCGGGCCGGGCGAAGGGCGCCCGGGGGTGATGTTGCAGGGTGGCCGGACCTGGCGGTCCGGCTACGGCCTCTGCCCCAGGGCGCTTCACATCGCCAGCCACAACCCCGCCGCCCCGGCCAGCAGCGCCGCCAGGGAAACTCCGACGAAGACCAGGATGAAGTCCCGGCTGCCCAGTGCCAGGGCATAGCCGGATTTCGCCAGGAGATTGGCGCCGACCGCCACGGCCACCGCAGCCGCGGCGCTTTCCGCCGCCAGCGCCACCGGCACCATCTCCGCCATGGTGAGCGTCACCGCGTCCACATCGGCCAGCGCGGTCAGCGCCGCCACCATGAAGACCCCGGCCTCTCCGAAGCGCCCGGCTGCCCATTGCCCGGCCAGCCCCACCAGGGCCAGCAGTCCGGCCATTTGCAACACGGCCAGCAATTCGAAGGGATTGCCGGCGAAGGCGGGCGTCGGTGGCGGCGCGCCCGGCCGCGTATCCGGCTGCGTACCCGGCCGCCGCAGCAAGGCCAGTGCCGGCAGCCCCTGCACCGCGGCCGCCGCCAGCAGGGAAGGGACCAGCAGGGCCCCCATGGCGGGGGCCATCGCCCAGCCCAGCGCGGCGGTGCGCAGGCAGGAGACGGCGCCCGCCACCAGCGCCCCCACGGCCAGCGGCACCGCCGCCTCGGGTGCGGCATGGGCGGCCCGTGCATTGGTCAGGGTTGCAGCGGTGGAGGAAACCAGCCCCGTCGCCGCCCCCGCCAGCAGCCTGCCAAGGTGGTCCCCGAACAGCCGGACCGCGGCATAGCCCAGGAAGGAAACCGCCCCCAGGATCACCGCCAGCGTCCAGGTCCGCGCCGGGTTCAGCCCGCCCAGCGCGGCGACCGGCCGGTCCGGGATCAGCGGCAGCGCCACCAGCGTCATGGTCAGCAGCAACAGGGCGGACCGCAATTCCACCCAGCGCAGCCTGCTCATGAAACCGTGCAGCGATTCCCGGCTGGCCAGCAGCGCCGTCATGATCACTGCCCCGGCGCCGGCCAGGCGCATGTCGCCCAGCATGGCCAGCGCGCCGAGCAGGAAGGTGACCTGGGCGGCGACCACGGAGGTGACGCTGAAGTGGCCCTCCGCCTCCGCCTCGCGCAGCTTGAAGGCCAGTACCGCGATCCCGTGGCCCAGGAAGCACAGCCCCAGCAGCAACCCCGCGAGTCCGCCGGCCAGGGCAGGGGTCGCGGCCAGCGCACCCGCGATGCCACCCAGCAGCCCGGTGATGCCGAAGGTGCGCACCCCCGCCGTGCGCTTGCCGGCCGCTTCGTCCCGCTCCCGCCAATGGCGCTCGGCGCCGACCAGCAGGCCGATCGCCAATGCCAGGCCGAGGCGATGAAGCGGGCCGGACCACTCCATGCTGCTCAGCCCTGCCCCTGGCCCCGCTTGTGCGCCACCAGCGCCATCAGCCGGCGGTCGCGCCAGGCGCTGCGCTCCTCGATTTTCTCCAGTGGCAGCGCGGCACGGCGTTCCGCGGTGACGGCGCCCACGGTGGGTGCATCGTAGTGGTAGGGGGCCTGTTCATCGGTGATGCCGCCCATCAGCGGGCCGAAGCGCTCGGCGTAATCCGCCACGCCGCCCGGGGCGTTCAGGTCGATGGTCTCGAAGGGCCCCATGAAGGACCAGCGCAGGCCCAGCCCGTCCTTCACGCAGCGGTCCACGTCCTCCACGCTCATCACCCCGTCACGCACCAGGCGGAAGGCTTCCGCCACCAGGGCCGCCTGCAGCCGGTTCAGCACGAAGCCGCGGGTTTCCTTGTGCGCCGTCACCGGCACCTGGCCGACGCGCTCCATCAGCGCACGGGTGCGTGCCACCACGGCCGGGTCGGTCCAGGGCGCGCCCACCAGTTCCACCAGCGGCACCAGATAGGGCGGGTTCACCGGATGGGCGACGAGGCACCGGGACCGGCCGGCCAGATTGCCGGTGAATTCGCTGGCCGGAATGCCGGAGGTCGAGCTGGCCAGCACCACCCCGGGCGGGCAGAGCCGGTCAAGTTCGGCGAACAGCTCCTGCTTTGGCGCCAGGCGTTCCGGCCCGTTCTCCTGCACATGGGTCGCGCCGGTGACGCATTCGGCCAGGCCGGGGCAGGCGGTGATGCGGGCGGCGATCGCCTCCGGCGCCTCCCGCACCAGCCCGGCGGCGCGGAGATCGGCCAGCCTCTCGCGGATGGTGCCGAGCGAACCCTCTGCCACGCCCGGGACCTTGTCCCACAGGCGCACCTCCAGCCCGGCGCGGGCGAAGACCATGGCCCAGGCGCGGCCGATCAGCCCGGCGCCCACCACGGCGATTCGGTCGGTCATGCTGTCGCTCCTCTCGATGCCCGGCATTGTCACGCATCGTTACCCGCGCGGCGCTTGATCCGCCACGGCCGCGGGGCATCTAACGGCCATGGAAAGGCGCAACGAACATCCCCCCGCTGCCCCGAGCCTCGCCACGCCCCTGGTCTGGGCCGGCGGCAGCCTGCTGCTGACCGCGAGCACCTTCCTGGTCAGCGTCATCGCGCTGTTCCGCGCCTTCGGTTCGCTGTTCCACTGATGCTCGGCCAGGCGCTCGGCGGGATGGTGGGGCTGCGTGCCCGGCTGCGCGGGCTCGGCCTGCCCTTCTATGCCTGGCCCTTGCTGCCGGCGGCCCTCGTCGCGGCGCTCGGCGGCGATGAGCGGATCGTCCTGGGCTCGGTGCTGGGCCTGGGCGGCACGGTGCTGGCCGCGCGGGTGCTGCGGCGCGGCAGGCAGGGCGATACGAAGCGGGCTTCCTGGATCATGGCGGCCGCCACCGGGCTGGCCGCGCATCTGGCGGCCGACCTTGGCACCATTCTGCCCTTCCTGATGGCGGCCGGCGCCCTGGCCGGCACCCGCATGGCCTTCGAGGCGCTGCCCGAGGC
>JAEWCI010000396.1 GCA_023390705.1 Pseudomonadota bacterium | reverse complement strand
GGGCCAGCGCCTCCGGCCCCGGATGCAGGTTCGCCACCAGCTCCGGCCCGTGACTCGGCAGCTTTTCCCAGGCGGCGGAGGCACCTGCGAGGAAATCGAGGTAATCCGCCGGATGCACCCGTTCCAGCGCGGCGCGGCCGGCCGGCGCGGCGGGTTCCGGCACCAGGCCAAGCGCGGCGAGGCCACCCAGGAGGGCCTCGGCGCGGGCGGGGATTTCGTAATTCGGCCGCAACGCGCCGCGCAGCAGGAAGAAGCGCGGATGGTGCAGCGCCTGGTCGGGGTTGTGGAAGCAGCGCATGCGGTGGACGGTAACAGCCGGGGCGGGGTTGTGGATACCGGGCGCCGCTGGTTCACTCGCGGTCCCGTCCAGCCGCGGAGCCGCGCATGACCAGCCCCCTCGACCCCGGTGCCCGCCGGGCCATCCTCGATGCGGTCGCGGTGCTGGAGGCTGAGGCCGTGGCGGTGCTGGAAGGGCTGGTGCGCTGCCCCTCCACCCTGGGGAATGAGCATTCCGCGCTGGAAGAGATGGCACGGCTCTACGAAGGGCTGGGGCTGACGCCGCGCCGCGTGCCGGTGGATGCGGCAGTGCTGGCAGGCCACCCCGGCTTCTCGCCGCCACTCATTCCCTATGAGGGGCGCGACAATGTGGTGGCGCTCCACCGCCCGAGGGAGCGGCGCGGCCGCAGCCTGGCGCTGAACGGGCATGTGGACGTAGTGCCGGAAGGCGCCGCCGATATGTGGCTGACCCTGCCCTTCGCGCCCAGCATCCGCGACGGGCGGATGCATGGCCGCGGCGCCGGGGACATGAAGGCCGGCATCGTCTCCACCCTCATGGCCTTCAAGGCCCTGCGCCTGGCCGGGCTGCAGCCGGCCGCCGAGGTGCAGTTCCAGGCGGTGATCGAGGAGGAATGCACCGGCAATGGCGCCCTGGCCTGCATGCTGGCCCTGCCGAAGCCGGATGCCGTGGTGATCCCCGAGCCCGGGCCCGGCTACGACGCGCTCTACACGGCGGAAGTCGGCGTGGTCTGGGCCTGGGTTACGGTCAGCGGCCGCCCGGCGCATGTGCGGGACATGCATGCCGGCATCAACGCCATCGAGGCCGCCGGCATCATCGCCGCCGCCTTCAAGGAATACGAGGCGGAGATGAACCGCGCCGAGCGCATCCATGCCAGCTTCCGCGGCGTGAATCACCCGGTGAACGTGAATCTCGGCACCATCCAGGGCGGTGAGTGGAACAGCAGCGTCGCCACCCGCGCCCGCATCGGGCTGCGCGTCGGCGTGATGGTGGGCAACACGGCGGCGCGGGTGCGCGCCGATATCGAGGTGCTGGTGGCCCGGGCGGCGGCCGACGAAAGGCTGCGCGGCACGAAGGTGCGACTGGAATTCAAGGGCTTCGTGGCGGAGCCCTGCGTCTTCGACACCGGCGCGGAGATCGTGCAGCTTGCCCGCCGCGCCCATGCCGAGGCGACCGGCGGCAGCCTGCGCGACTACCCCTCCGCCGGGCTGACCGATGGCCGCCACTGGGTGCTGCACCAGAACACCCCCGTCGCCTGCTTCGGGCCGGAGGCGCAGGATATCCACGGCATCGACGAAAGCGTCGGCCTGGCGGGCTTCCACGGCATCACCCGTACCATCGCGCTGATGCTGGCCGAATGGTGTGGCGTGGAAGCTGCATGAGGCGGCACCGAGCAACCCGACGGAGTTCCCCATGAACCACAACCTGCCTCTTTCCGGTGCCCGGCTCTGGGACAGCCTGATGCAGATGGCGCGGATCGGCGCCACGGCGAAGGGCGGCTGCAACCGCCAGACCCTGACCGACCTGGACGGCGAGGGCCGTGCCCTGTTCCGCCGCTGGGGCGAGGCATGCGGGCTGACGCTGACGGTGGACCGGCTGGGCAACATGGTGTTCCGCCGCCCCGGCCGGGATCCCTCGCGCCCGGCCATCGCCATCGGCAGCCACCTGGATACCCAGCCGACGGGCGGCAAATTCGATGGCATCCTGGGCGTGCTGGCCGGGCTGGAGCTGATGCGTGCGCTGCACGAGGCCGGCGCCGAGACCGAGGCGCCGCTGGTCCTCATCAACTGGACCAATGAGGAAGGCGCCCGCTTCTCCCCGCCCATGATGGGCAGCGGTGGTGCCATGGGCATCTTCACCGTGGAGGAGGTGCTGGCGAAGCAGGATGCCGAGGGCCGCGTCTTCGGCGAGGAGCTGCGCCGCATCGGCTGGCAGGGCGAGGCCGACCCGGCCGAATTGCAGAAGCTCGGCGCCTATTTCGAGCTGCATATCGAACAGGGGCCGCAATTGGAGAATGAGGGGCTGGACCTCGGCGTCGTCACCCATGCGCTGGCACAATCCTGGAACGAGGTGACGGTGGAGGGCGACGAGGCGCATGGCGGATCGCTGATGGCCGGGCGGCGGGATGCGCTGGTGGGTGCGGCGGCGCTGATCGGCGCGGTGGAGGAGATCGCGCTTGCCGCCGTCTCGCCGGCCGGGGAGGTCGGGCGTGGCACGGTGGGCTGCGTCAGCGTCCATCCTGGCAGCCGCAACATCGCCCCGGGCCGCGTCTGGTTCAGCGTGGATACCCGCCATGGCGACCCGGAGCGCCTGGCCTGGATGGGTACGCAGCTCCGCGCCCGCGCCGAGGAGATCGCCGTGGCGCGCGGGCTGCGCGTTGCGGTGGAGGATTTCTGGCACGCGCCGCTGACGCCCTTCGACCCCACCCTGGCCCAGCGCCTGCGGGACGCCGCCACGGCGCGCGGCTACAAGTGGAAGGACATGCCGACCGGGATCGGCCATGACGCGGTGTACATGGCGCGCAAGGTGCCCACGGTGATGATCTTCTCCCCCTGCCATGGCGGCATCAGCCACAACGAGGCCGAGAGCATGACCCCCGAATGGGCCACCGCCGGCATGCAGGTGCTGGCCGATGCGGTGCTGGCCACCGCCGGGCTGCGGAAGGGCTGAGGCCATGCGCATCGCCATCGGCGGTTTCCAGCACGAAAGCCATTCCTTCGCCCCGCTGCCCACCGGCTGGCGGGAATTCTGCAAACCGGGCGGCTTCCCGCCGCTGCAACGCCCGGCGACGCTGGTGCAGACTCTGCGCCCCACCTCCGTGCCCTGTGCCGGCGCCATCGCGGTGGCGGAGGAGAACGGGGTGGAGATCGCCCCGCTGATCTGGTGCCTCGCCAACCCTGCCGGCCCGGTGACCGCCGAAGCCTTCGAGCGGGTCTCCGCGCTGCTCATCGCCGCGCTGTCGGACGCGCTGGAGGCGGGGCCGCTGGACGGTGTCTTCCTCGAACTGCACGGCGCCATGGTGGCGGTGGGCCATGACGACGCGGAGGGCGAGCTGCTGCGCCGGGTGCGCGCCGTGATCGGCCCCGACATGCCGCTGACGGCCAGCCTCGACCCGCATGCCAATGTCACGCGGCAAATGGTGGAGTTGGCCGATGCGCTGGTGCCCTACCGCACCTATCCGCATGTGGACATGAAGCCGGCCGGCGCCCAGGCGGCGCGGCTGCTGCTGGAACGCATCCGCCGCGGCCGGCCCTGGGCCAAGGCGTGGCGGCAGGTGGATTTCCTCATCCCCATCACCAGCCAGTGCACCATGGTGCCGCCGATGAGCGAGGTGCTGGAGACCCGCGCCCGGCTGGCCGAGGAACATGGCTGTGCCGAACTCGCCTTCTGCTTCGGCTTTCCCTATGCCGATTTCCCGGATTGCGGCGTCAGCATCTCCGCCTTCGCCGAAACCCAGGCGGGCGCCGATGCCGCGGCCGCGGCGCTGGCCGCCGATGTTGTCGCGCGGGAGCCTGAATTCGCCGGTGGCGCGATGGAAGCGGCGGCGGGCGTAGCGGAGGCCATCGCCCTGGCGCGCAAAGCCAACCGCCCGGTGGTGCTGGCCGATACCCAGGACAATCCCGGCGGCGGCGGCCATGGCGACACCACCGGGCTGCTGGCCGAACTCATCCGCCAGGGGGCGGAGGGCGCGGTGCTCGGG
>JAEWCI010000375.1 GCA_023390705.1 Pseudomonadota bacterium | reverse complement strand
TTCTTCGGCCGCTGCGGGCGTGTCGAAGATCCTGTTCGCGGTCGCCATCATCGTGTTCCTGGTCGTCCTCGTCCTCGCCCTGATGGCGGGCGAAGCACTGTTCTGAGCAGGATGGCGGCGGAGCCGGCACGCCACCGCATCCTGGCCCTTGCGCCGCTGCGCGATGGCCAACGCCCACCAGGGCTGATCTTCGGCCGTGGCATCCTGTCGGCGGCAGTCGATTGCGGTCATGCTGGAAGGCGCCCGTTGTTTCGGGCTTTCCCCGCATGCCACCAGCTGGGCAGATCGGCCTGGCCAAGCCTGACGATCCTCCGATGTGCTTCCCAACCGAGGCGGTGATGTCCGCCTCAACCGGCATTTGCCAGGCGGTGGTGCTTGCCTTCGTCCGCCACGGCGGGGAGGAATGGCAGTCTGCCGCCCGCGGCACATCGTCGCCTGGCGGGCGAGGAGGGCGATCCTGCCCGGCCACGCCGGGCGCGGCGCCGCCAACCCGGCCAGCTTTCCCTCGGCGCTGTCGCCCCGCCGTCCGGCAGCGCCTCCTGCCGCCGGGCTAAGCAGGCGATGCCCGGACGCATCGAGGATTATGGCCTGATCGGCGACCGCGAGACGGTGGCGCTGGTCGGGCGCGACGGCTCGGTGGACTGGCTCTGCTGGCCGCGCTTCGACAGTGACGCCTGCTTCGCCGCGCTGCTCGGCGGGCCCGAGCATGGAAGGTGGCGCATCGCGCCGGTGGAATCTCCTGCCCGGCTGGGCCGCCGCTACCGCGATGGCTCGCTGGTGCTCGATACCGAGTTCGAGATGCCGGACGGCAGCCTCGCCGTGCTGTCGGACTGCATGCCCGAACGTGGCACGGAATCGGACCTGGTGCGCATTGTCACCGGGCGGCGTGGCCGCGTCGCCTTCCGGGCGGAGCTGGTGCTGCGCTTCGGCTACGGCGCCAATGTGCCATGGGTGACGCGGCTGCCGGACGGCTCGGGCATCTGTGCCGTGACGGGGCCGGACAAGGTGGTTCTCCGCACGCCGGCGCCATTGCATGGAGAAGGGTTGAGCACCGTTTCCGAGTTCACGGTCGAGGCCGGGCAGAGCGTGCCCTTCGTGCTGGCCTACGCACCATCCCACCTGCCGCATCCGGCGCCGCTGGATGCGGCGGACGCGATGGCCAGGACGGAACGGGCCTGGCGCGACTGGTCTGCCCGCTGCCAGCCGGCCGGAGCCTGGACCGAGGCGGTGCGCCGCTCCGCTCTGACGCTGCGGGCGCTGACCTACCGGCCTACCGGCGGCATTGTCGCGGCTGCCACGACATCGCTGCCCGAAGCGATAGGCGGCCAGCGCAACTGGGATTATCGGATCTGCTGGCTGCGTGACGCGACGCTGACGCTGCTCGCCTTGCTGCATGCCGGCTACCGGGAAGAGGCAGTGGCCTGGCGGGATTGGCTGCTGCGCGCCGCCATGGGCAGCCCCGCGCAGATTCAGGTGATGTACGGCCTGGCCGGCGAACGCCGGTTGAGCGAATGGGAACTGGACTGGCTCCCCGGCCATGCGGGCTCACGCCCGGTGCGGGTCGGCAACGCAGCCCATGCCCAATTGCAGCTCGATGTCTTCGGCGAGCTGGCGGACGCGCTGCATCAGGGGCATCTGCACGGCATCCCTCTCTCCCCGGCGGCCTGGGCCTTGCAGCGCAGCCTGACGAACCATCTCGCGGAGATCTGGGAAAGCCCGGACCAGGGCATCTGGGAGGTGCGCAGCCCGCCGCAGCACTTCACCTATTCCAAGGCCATGGCCTGGGCGGCGATGGACCGGGCCGTGCGCAGCATCGAGGCATTCGGGCTGGAAGGGCCGCTGGCCCGCTGGCGCGCCCTGCGCCAGCGCATCCATGAGGATGTCTGCACCCGTGGCTATGATGCCGGCCTCGGCAGTTTCGTCCGCGCCTATGGCTCGCGCGAGGTGGATGCCAGCCTGTTGCTGCTGCCCGCGATAGGCTTCCTGCCGCCCGACGACCCGCGCATCCGCGGCACCATCGCTGCGGTGGAACGCGAATTGCTGCAGGATGGGCTGGTGCTCCGCTACCGGACCGAGAGGGCCGAGGATGGCCTGCCGGCCGGTGAGGGTGTCTTCCTTGCCTGCAGCTTCTGGCTGGCCGATGCCTATGCCGAGACGGGCCGGCGGGAGGAAGCGGAGGCGCTGTTCGAGCGCCTGCTTGCGTTGCGCAACGACCTTGGCCTGCTCTCGGAGGAATACGACCCGGTGGCGCGGCGGATGCTGGGCAATTTCCCCCAGGCCTTCTCGCACACCGCACTGGTGAATACCGCCTACGGCCTGAGCGGCCGGGCGGAAGCCGGTGCCCGCCATCCCGGCGCTTCCGCTGCCCCGGACCCCCAGGCCGGACGGCGGGACTGATCCGCTGGCGTGCCGTCGCGGCGGCATGCCGCGCGCCTCGGCAACACTCCAGGACGGTCCGCGTTGGCACCCGGCAGGTCAAGCGGACGGGACCAGGTGCGGGACCCGTGGAGGCACTCGACATGGCAGATACGGTCAGTGACTTCCTTTGGAAGCGGCTGCGGGAATGGGGTGTGCGCCGGGTCTTCGGCTATCCGGGCGACGGCATCGGCGGCCTGATCGGCGCGCTGGACCGCACCGGGGGCGCGATCGAATTCGTGCAGGTCCGGCATGAGGAGATGGCAGCCTTCATGGCCTGCGCCCATGCCAAATACACCGGCGAGGTCGGCATCTGCCTCGCCACCTCCGGCCCCGGCGCCATCCACCTGCTCAACGGGCTGTACGACGCGGCGGCCGACCACATGCCGGTGCTCGCCATCGTCGGCCAGCAGGCGAGGGCGGCGCTGGGTGGCCATTACCAGCAGGAGGTGGACCTGCACGCGCTGTTCAAGGACGTTGCCGGTGCCTTCGTGCAGCAGGCCAGCGTGCCGGGCCAGGTCCGCCATCTGGTTGACCGCGCCATGCGCATCGCGACCGCGGAGCGGCGCGTGACCTGCATCATCCTGCCGAATGATCTGCAGGAGCTGGACGCGGTGGAAACACCGCCGCACAAGCATGGCACGGTGCATTCCGGTGTCGGCTACGAACGGCCGCTGGTCATTCCCACGCCGGCACAGGTCCAGCGTGCCGCGGAGGTGCTGAACGCCGGCTCCAAGGTGGCCATGCTGGTCGGCGCCGGCACGCTGCGGGCGACCGATGAGGTGATCGCGGTCGCGGAGCGGCTCGGCGCCGGTGTTGCCAAGGCGCTGCTTGGCAAGGCGGCGGTGCCGGACGACCTGCCCTTCGTCACCGGCGCGATCGGCCTGCTCGGCAGCAAGCCAAGCTGGGACATGATGCGGGAATGCGACACGTTGCTGATGGTGGGCAGCGGCTTCCCCTATTCGGAATTCCTGCCGCAGGAAGGCCAGGCCCGTGGCGTGCAGATCGACATCGAGCCGGGGATGCTCTCCCTGCGCTACCCGATGGAGGTGAACCTGGTCGGCGACAGCCCGGCGACGCTGGAGGCGCTGCTGCCGCTGCTGCGGCAGAAGCCGGACCGAAGCTGGCGCGAGCGGATCGAGGCCGGTGTCGCGGAATGGTGGCGCACCCTGGAATCCCGCGCCATGCACGAAGCCGAGCCGCTGAACCCGCAGCGCGTCTTCTGGGAGCTGTCGCCGCGCCTGCCGGAGCGCTGCATCATCGCCGGCGACAGCGGCTCCCATACCAACTGGTATGCGCGCGACGTGAAGCTGCGGCGCGGCATGATGGCCACGCTCTCCGGTGGCCTGGCCAGCATGGGATCGGGCATGCCCTATGCGGTGGCGGCGAAATTCGCGTATCCCGACTGCCCGGTGCTGGCCATCTGCGGTGACGGGGCGATGCAGATGAACGGCATGAACGTGCTGATCACCGTCGCGAAATACTGGAAGGACTGGGCGGATCCGCGCCTGGTGGTGCTGGTGCTGAACAACCGCGACCTGAACCAGGTGACCTGGGAGCAGCGGGTGATGTCGGGCGACCCGAAATTCCTCGGCTCACAGAGCCTGCCGGATCTTCCCTATCACCGCTATGCGGAACTGCTCGGCCTGAAGGGCATCTTCGTGGACAGCCCCGATCGCGTTGGCCCGGCCTGGGACGAGGCTTTCGCCGCCGGCTGCCCCGTTGTGGTGGAATTCGTCACCGACCCGAACGTGCCGCCGCTGCCGCCGCACATCACCCTCGACCAGGCGCGCGCCTTCGTCTCCTCCATGTTCGGCGAGCCGGAGCTTGGCAGCGTGCTGAGGAACACGGCTCGGGAGGTGGTGAGCAGCCTGCTGCCGGGCCGGGGGTAGGAGGGCGTGCAACAGCGCCGCCCGTAGCGGGAAGGGCTGCGCTTCCGGGTGGCGGCGCGGCGCGCAGGAGGCTTTGCATTCAACGCCCATCCTTCATCTGTCCTGTTCCTGAGACAGAGGGGGGCGGTTCGCCCGGCCGGCCCCCCGCCCAGGCAACCGCTTCGGCCCGCCGGATGTTCGCCCGGGCAGCGAGGCAGGAGGCGAAGATGGTGCGCTCGGTCGGGAATTTGACGTCGCAGGGGGCCGTGGTGGTCACCGGCGCATCCGCTGGCGTGGGGCGTGCCACGGCGCTGGCCTTTGCGCGCCGCGGCGCACGCCTCGCCCTGAGCGCCCGTGGGAAGGAGGGGCTGGAGGCGGCCCGGAGGGAGGCAGAGGCGGCGGGTTCCCCGCAGGCTCTCGCCCTGCCGGCGGACATGGCGGACTCCGCG
>JAEWCI010000152.1 GCA_023390705.1 Pseudomonadota bacterium | reverse complement strand
GGACCCGCGCTATTTCCGCGGCTGGGTGCCGGGCAGCGATGGCGGCGGCGCCGCGATCTGCGTGCCGCATCCGCACACCGACTACCTGGATGCGCTTTCGGATGCCGGCTTCCCCGGCCTGTTGCTGTTCGGCGCCCTGGCCATCGCCTGGCTGGTGCCTCTGGCCCGCGGCCTGCGGCAGCGGCCGGACCCCGTGCGGCTTGGCCTGCTGGCGGCGGCGCTGGTGACGCTGTTCCCGGTGGCGGGCACCACCGCCTTCACCGTGATGCCGACCGGCGGCGCCTTCTTCCTGCTGCTCGGCTGGGGTCTGGCGGCGGCACGGACGGAGCGCGCAGCGACGCAGGGCCAACCGGCATGAACGGCTATCACTTGACGGATCTCTCCGGCACCACCGGGGCGCTGCCACGGACGCTGCATGGCCTCGCCACCCGGTCGCCGCTGCGTTTCCCGCGGCATGTGGTCGGCGTCGGGGCCGAATTGGCCGTGGCGGCGGTGCTGAACCGGCTGGCACCGGAGCGCGGCGGCAGCATCGAGGCAGCGCCGGGCGAGGCGCAGGCGCGCGGCGCTTCCCTCGTGCTCTACCTGCACTGGTCGCCGGACGGCCGCATCTCCGCCGTGGTGCGGCGCAGGTCGCGCTGTGGCGGGACTGCGGCTTCGATGTGGTGTTCATGGCGGGGCGCTGATCCTGCCCCATCCGCCATTCCGTGATCCGGCATGGAGGCTTCGTGAAGCGCCCCGTCGGCGGCCGGAAGCTAGCCTGCGCGCGAAAGACGGGGACCAGCGATCGTGCGAATCCTGATTACCGGCAATATGGGCTATGTCGGGCCGATGGTGGTGCAACACCTGCGCAGCACCATGCCGGGGGCCAGGCTGATCGGCTTCGACACCGGCTATTTCGGGCATTGCCTGACCACCGGCGGCCCGCTGCCCGAACGCCTGCTGGATGCCCAGTATTTCGGCGATGTGCGGGATCTGGATGCCGGGATGCTGCAGGGCATGGATGCCGTTGTCCACCTCGCCGCCATCTCCAACGACCCGATGGGTCATCGCTTCGAAGCGGTGACCGATGCCATCAACCACCGCGCCAGCCTGCGGGTGGCTGCCCTGGCCCGCGCTGCCGGGGTGAAGCGCTTCGTCTTCGCCTCCTCCTGCTCCGTCTATGGCCTGGCCGATAGCGGCGCGCGCAGGGAAGGCGATGCGGTGAACCCGCTCACCGCCTATGCCCGTTCCAAGATCGCCACCGAACAGGGGCTGGCGCAGATGGAGCGCGGCGACATGATCGTCACCTGCCTGCGCTTCGCCACCGCCTGCGGCATGTCCCCGCGGCTGCGGCTGGATCTGGTGCTGAACGACTTCGTCGCCGGGGCGCTGGCCAGCGGCGAGATCACCGTGCTGTCCGACGGTTCTCCCTGGCGGCCGCTGATCGAGGTGCGGGACATGGCGCGGGCCATCGAATGGGCACTGCGGCGTGACGTGGCGGCCGGCGGCGACTGCCTGGTGGTGAATGCCGGCAGCGATGCCTGGAACGTGCAGGTGCGCGACCTGGCCGAGGCGGTGGCGGCGGCGATTCCCGGCACCAGGGTTTCCATCAACACCGCGGCGCCGCCCGACAAGCGCAGCTACCGCGTTGATTTCGGCCTGTTCCGCCGTCTGGCGCCGGCGCACCAGCCGCAGGTGGCGCTGGCCGAAGCCGTGGCCGGCCTGCGCGACGGGCTGGCGGCGATCGGCTTCGCCGACCCCGATTTCCGCGAATCGCAGCGCATCCGCCTGCGGGTGCTGGACCGCCTGCGCGACCAAGGCGGGCTGGACGAGGCATTGCGCTGGCAGGGCGCAGCGAGGCCAGGCCCGATGGCGGCCTGAAGGCCGCGCCGGAAGCCTCGGCCGGCGCGCTGGCCCAGCGGAGCCCTTTTCCGGGTACTTGTGTACGTGTTCAGACGCAGCTCGTCTTTCCGGGCAGCTCATACCGCCGAGCCGGGCCTGTTGAAAAAATCGGTCCTAACCAGGTGTGGAAATCAGCCTGTTATGGCCGTCTCCTCGCGATGACAGCGTTAGGTTGAGGTGGCGCCCGAGGGCGCTGAGTTTTTCAACAGGCCCGGGCCGAAATCCTGACCTGCGGCCGGCGCTCATGCGGTATCAGAGCAGATCACGGATGGGCGTGAACGCCCGGAAGCGTGAATCCGCTCCACAGACAATGACCTGCAGCGGTTTGCGTGTTCAGGATAATCCGCAAACCGTTGTAGACCGCACCTCGAAGCCGCGTCGCATCTCCTCCATCGCCGTGTTCCGCCGGCCGCTGAAGCTGCGGTGGCATTCCAACCCGGCCCTCAAGGTCGGCGGTGCTGCCATGGCGGGCGATCTCAGCCAAGCCGCGGCAGGGAAAGCGGCACTGCGAGAACGGACGCGATTTTCCAGATCGGCCGGCCTGCTTCTCATCCGGGCCCGTCAGGTGGCGCCTACATGCCGTCCCTGGAAAGCAGCAGGACACCGGCGAACGGACCCATGCTCAAGAGGATTGACCGCAGGAGGCTCGTTGCAGAAGCGCCTCGCCGGACTGTCCATTCCCGGCCAGGCTCACCATGTTTCAAGTATTGCTCGCCCATCGCGGTGCGGTATATCGCCGCTCGGATCATACCACGGGCGGCACGTGATGATTTCTCGGGAGCCGAGATGACATTGCCTTGGCTGGCCAAGGCATCCGCTCAGCGTCCTGCACTATGCTCAGCGACGGCGAGCAACGGTGGCGTGCAGCCATGCGGTGCCGTCCTGCAGGGAACACCGCCGACGCGACAGCGGCGGGCCTCGTCGCTCATACATCGCATGCTGCTGCTCGTCGTCGTGGTGGCGATCCCTCTGGTCGGCCTCTCAGCCTGGGCAGGGTGGAGTGCGCATGAGGGTACTCGGATCCGGGCCGAGGAAGCCCTGGTGGGCCGTGCCCGGGCGCTCGCGTTGCCGGTCGAGCGGGACTTCGATCGCGCGTGGACCCTGCTGCACGCCCTTGCCGGGTCCCCGGCATTCGCGCGCGGTGATCTCATGGCTTTCGAACACGAAATGCGGGCCGCCTCGGTCGCCACGGGCGGAGCGCCGGTTACGCTTGTTGCTGCCGACGGGACAATCACCTTCAGCACCTTATGGGCCCCTGGCGAGCGCCGTTCCGGCATCCAGGCTCCCGATGCTGCCCGCCAGATCATGGCGGCAGGGCAAGGTGAAGTGGTCAATCTCTTCAGCGCGCCGCTGTCGGGCAGGCTGAGCGTGGCCGTTGGGATGCCCATCTTCGCTCCGGGCGAGGGAGGGGCCGGGCGCCGGGATGTCCTGGCGGCAATCGGCATCAGCATGCCACGTGAACACATCTCCGCCACCCTCAGGTCCGCGTCCGGCCTTCTGGAAGAAGATGCCCGCAGCGGCCGGGTTGCCGCCATCCTCGACCGCAATGGGATCTCGGTTGCCAGGACCGGCCGTGAGCAAGGCATTGTCGGGGCGCCTGCCCGGCCCGAGATGCGCGAGAGATTGTCCAGCCTGGACGAAGGCATCCTGACGGATATGACGAACCTTGACGGAGCCGCTGTCGTGACCGCCGTCACGCACGGCTTCCGCAGCGGGTTCACCTATATCCTGACGATCCCGAAATCGGAGTTCATGGCGCCGTTCCGCGCCCGCCTTGCCCAGACGCTTGCGTTCAGTTCCTTCATCCTCGTGGCAGGTCTTGGCCTGGCCGCCCTGCTGGCACGGCGGACGGCGGCGGATTTCCGGACGGCCCTGGGGTCGCTGGAGAATCCTTCCCGCCAGGGGACCCTGCGCGAAGCCAATGAACTGGCACAGATCCTTGCCGATGCATCAGAGGAACGCCGCCGCGCCGAGGCGGCCCTGCGCGAGAGCGAGGAGCGGTTCCGCCTGGTTGCCGAGAGCGCGCCGGTCATGCTCTGGATGGGCGACAGCAACGGCAAATGCATCTACCTGAACCGTGCGCTGCGCGAGTTCTGGGGGGTGGAACAGGCAGCGGTCCCGCAATTCGACTGGAGCAGTTCCGTCCACCCCGACGACCATGCCAGCCTGTTCGACCCCTTCAGGCGGGCCATGGAGACGCAGTCCGCCTTTGCCGTCGAGGCGCGCTATCGCCGCGTGGACGGAACCTACCGTGTCCTGCATACGGATGCGCGGCCCCGCTTCGCATCCTCCGGCGACTTCCTCGGCATGATCGGCGTGAATGTCGATGTCACCGGGCCGCGGCAGGCTGCCGCCGCCCTTCAGGAGAGCGAAGCCCGCCTGCGTGAGTTGCTTGCCACGCTCGACCTGACTGCCGCCCTGGTACGTGACACCAGTGGCATCATCCGATTCTGGTCGGCCGGCTGCGAACGGTTGTATGGCTGGACCGCCGAGGAAGCGAATGGCCGCCCGGCCAACGAACTCCTCATGTCCGACTTTTCCTCGCCGGCCGCCGAAATAGAGGCGGAACTGATCCGTCATGGCGAATGGAAAGGCGATGCAAGGCAGCGGAGGCGGGATGGCACGGAGGTGATCGTTGCCGTGCACAAGGCATTGCGGCGGGATCCGGGCGGGCGCCCCATCGCGGTCGCCGAGAGCTTCACCGACGTGACGGCGTTGCGCCAGGCTGAAGCCGCCCTGCGCGCTTCGGAGGAGCGGCTTCGCCTCGCCCAGGAGGCGGGCGGCATCGGGGCCTGGGAACTCGATCTCGCAACGGGAATGCGATACTGGTCGGCCAGCACCTACCGCCTTTGGGGTGTCGAGCCAGGCACGCCGATTACGCTGGACCTGATCACCTCGATGATCCACCCGGAGGACCGCGCACGGACGCAGGCCGCTGTGGCGGAGGCTGCACGGATGACAGGCCCACTGCCTGAATTGGAGATCCGCATCTTCCGGCGCTCGGATGGGGCGTTGCGCTGGATTCTCTCCCGTGCGGAGGCGGTCACCGACATGAATGGTCGTGCCGTCCGGCAGATCGGCATCATGCGCGACATCACGTCGCGGAAGGAGGCCATGGAACGCCAGAATCTCCTCATGCGGGAACTGGACCATCGCGCGAAGAACGCCTTGGCCGTGGTAGCGGCAGCGCTGCGGCTGACCCACAGCGAAAACCCGAAGGATTTCGTCCGTTCCATCGAAGGCAGGGTGGCTGCGCTTGCGCGCGCGCACACGATGCTGGCGCGTGAGCGATGGGAAGGCGCGGATTTCAGGACGCTGATCGAGGGCGAACTCGCCGCGTTCCGTGCTGCCGGGAGCAGTTCAGGAGAGGCCCCGGGCGAGCCCCAGATCGAAATTCACGGCCCTGCCCTGATGCTCTCCCCCACTGCGGCGCAGGCATTCTCGATGGCGTTCCACGAGCTTGCCACGAATGCCACCAAGTATGGCGCGTTAGCGGCGCCCGGCGGAAGCATCAGGATAACCTGGTCATTGGACGACGCCGGCAGGACTCTGCGCCTGTGCTGGGAAGAGCGCGGTGGCCCGCGCATTGCCGAGCCACCGTCGCGCCGTGGCTTCGGCTCACGTGTCATCGAGGCGACGATCAGGACACAGCTTGGGGGCGAGGTTGAGCGCAACTGGAAGGCATCGGGCCTTGCATGCGAGATGAGGGTTCCGATGTCCCGCATCCTGGCCAGCAGTACGTCTGCCGGCCCTGTCGTCACCCGCCATTAGAGCGGATCGCGGACGGGCGTGAACGCCCGGAAGCCTGAATCCGCTCGACAAACAATGATCCACGGCGGATTGGCGTTCAGTTCCGAACGCAATCCGCTGTAGAGCATTTTCAAGTCGGGTGGCGCCGAGCGATAGCGACGGCCAGGGCGCACCAAGGGGCGTCTACTCACCTGGCATGGAGGTGCCGTCCACCTCCGTCGCGATGCCCGCCTTCCCGGGTTCCACAGATTCTATCGCCTGAACGGCCGTGTTGACGGCCGCACCCTGCTCCAGCCCGCTTTCGCGCACCAGGCTTCGCCAGGCGAAGAAGCCGAGCATGACCTGGAGCAGCGCGCGCTGCTCCGGGTTCAGCGTGGCACCGAGTACCTCGGAACAGGTCCGCATGGGCGGCGCCATCCGCAATTCGATCATCTCCCTCGTCAGCGCGTGGTACTCGCCGTCGCGCAGCACACAGGCAGCCAGGTCGGCATTGCGCGCGTACCAGTCGTAGATGGCGCGAAGGCCGAGGCGCAGGCGTTCCCGCCGGTCCGGGACAGCTTGCCAGGCCCTTGCGTCCGGCAGCGGGTCGCGTTCCAAGGCGAGGCCTGAGCATGCCAGGTGCAGGCTCCGCTCGTCGGGGAAGTGGGCGTAGAGGGTGTGCCTTTGAACGCCGGCCCGCTCGGCCACCATGCTGAGGGTGGTGAGCGCCGGCCCGATGCTGCCGTGCAGCTCGACAGCGGCTTCCACGATGCGCCGGCGGGTATCCGCCTGCCGCTCGGCGCGGCGCCCCAGGGTATAGGATCGGGCCATCTCAATTTCGCTGCACTGTGATGTGCATCCAATATTGACGCTGCGGCCAATTTAAGGGAACATATGAGTGCAGTCAATTCGGCTGCAACCAATGCCGCGGCCACCCGCAGGCAATGCGGGGTCGGTGCTTCGCGGGCGCATGGAGGAACCCATGGAAGCGAGGATTGACGAGATCGAGGACGGCATCTTCCGGCTCTCCGTCTATGTGCCGGATATCGCGCCGCCGGCCGGCTTCACCTTCAACCAGTTCCTCGTGCTCGGTGAGGAGCCCTTGCTGTTCCATACCGGTCTGCGGCGGATGTTCCCCCTCCTCCGCGCCGCGGTTGCCCGCCTGATGCCGCCCGACCGGCTGCGCTGGATCACCTTCGGCCATTACGAGGCCGATGAGTGCGGCGCGATGAATGAATGGCTGGCTGTCGCGGCGCGGGCCGAGGTGGCACATGGTCAGACCGGCTGCCTGGTATCCCTGAACGACATGGCCGACCGGGCCCCGCGCATCCTGCAGGACGGGGAGGTGATGGAACTGGGCCGCGGCAAGCGGGTCCGCTACCTCGATACGCCGCACATCCCCCATGGCTGGGATGCCGGTGTCCTCTTCGAGGAGGCGACCGGCACCCTGCTGTGCGGCGACCTCTTCACCCAGCTCGGCGACCGCTCCCCCCTGACGGAGGGCGACATCGTCGGACCTGCCATCGTTGCCGAGGACCTGTTCCGCTACTCCAGCCTGAATCCGGGCATGGGAGCGACAATCCGCCGGCTCTCGGAGCTTTCGCCACGCACGCTGGCGCTGATGCACGGTCCCGCCTTCCGCGGGGACGGGGCGGCAGCGCTGCACGCTCTGGCCGACGAGTACGACCGCCGCGCCCTCGGCCGAGCGCCCGCCGCGGCGATGACCGCGACGGCATGATCCGCTCCGCCGGCCAGGGGGCCGGAGATGTGTGCCCCGCCCCTGAGCCGCCGTTTCCGGTGGGGCTGCCATGCGCACCCGGGCGCATACCGGACCCTCGGAGGCCTGATCCCCGGCGCAGAAAGTCCCGACTTTCGGAGCCGGGTATCAGGGCGCAGGGTTGGTGTGGCGGCTGCGCGCCAAAGTCAGAATCCTACCGGCCGCATGACCGCTGACCATCAGTCAGGATGTCATGCGGGGCCTGTTGAAGAAGGGTCCTAACCAAGTGTGGAAATCAGCCTGTTGCGGCCGTCTCCACGCGATCACAGCGACAGGTTGAGGTGGCGCCCGAGGGCGCTGGGTTCTTCAACAGGCCCATGCGGCCGGTATGCCTCAGCGGTGCCCGGCCGGTCGGCAGATCTCCTGAACAGCCGCCGTGCTGCCGCCAGGCAGGCGGCGCGCCAGAAGACGACAGACGGCCAGGCCGGCGATCCATCGCACCTCCTCCGGGACGAAGGCGCGCAGGCCGGAAGTGCCGTGCAGCATCGCATGGGTCAGGGCCGGCAGGCCGGTCGCGTCGAAGGGCGTGGTCACCGCGCCATCGAAGTCGGAACCGAAGGCCAGGTGCGCGGACGGCTCGAAAGTCGGGTCGGCGCGGCGCATCCCGGCGAGGAAACCCGGCTCGCGCAGCGCATCCAGGGCGTGGGACATGGCGCGGAGGATGGCGGCGGGTCCCCCCAGGCCCACCGCCTCGGGCCAGAAGCCGATGCCGATCACCCCGCCCTGTCGTGCCACCGCCCGCAATTCGTCATCGGAGAGGTTGCGCGCCTTGCGGCAGGGCGGCTCACAGGCTGCCTGCACGCCGGTGTGGCTTATCGCCACGGGCTCGCGCAGCACCCGCAGCGCGTCCCGGAGCGCAACGGGAGAGATGTGCGCGAGGTCAATGACCATGCCGAGCCGCTCGGCCTCAAGCAGCGCAACCTCCCCTTGCCGGGTCAGGCCACCCGCCACGCAGCCCTCGCTCGACCCGGCAAGGGCATTGTCGAACTGGTGGGTGGGCGCGAAGAGGCGGAAGCCGGCCCCGAACAACTCGCGTACGCCGCCCCGGACCTCTTCTTCCGTCATGCCGGGCCCGCCCAGCCAGTGGGCACCCTTAAGCCCGAGTACCGCGCCCAGTACCGGCTCGTCGCGGGCCGAAGCCTCCACCACCCGCCGGAGATCCGCCGCCGTCCGGATGATGACCAGCGCCGGGGCGTCTCCGCGGCTGGCCGGGTCTCGTGACCTGGCCTCCAACTCCACCAGCCGCCGTGCCGCGTGCAGGGCGCGCTCGCGCAGGTCGAACCAGGTCGGGACGGGCCAGGCCTGCACCACGGAAAGCGGCCCGATGAGGTTCCTGTCCTCCCCCGAGACGCAGTAGCCGCCGGGATGCGCCGGGGCGGGCCTGTCCGGCGGAGCGTTGGTCGGAACACCGAAGACCTGAAGATCGACACCGCCTTGGCGAAGCCTTGGCAGGTCGGCATGGCCGCGGGAGGCCCGGCGCAGCGGGTCGCGCCCCCATAGCAGGGTGTCGGCATGCAGGTCGGCAACGAACAGGCGTTGGTGCAGCGCGAGATGTTCCGGCGGCGGGGCGGGGACATGCGAAGGCGCCTGTCCTGGCTCGATGCGGTTGTATTGCCGTTCGACGTAGCCGGCGGCCACGCCGCATCCCTGGAGCAGCGCCAGCAGGAGCCCGAGAGAAGCAAAGGGTGGCAGGGCGCGCCGGGGGCGCCCGGCATGGCCAATCCGGCCAAACAGCTTCGCAAGCCGTCGCATGGCATCCCCTGCGCGTTGGGCGCTCCCGCCGCCCCGGAGGCCCGGGCACCGGCAACGGGGCATATGGCCCTTCGGCCGATAGGCCCGCTCAGGCCCGGCGGTACGGGTAGCAGCGCGCCCGGTCGAGGGTGAGGCCGAAACGCCTGCCGAGATCCTCGATGGCGCCGCCATGCTCCGGATAGGGATCACTGTTCGCATGGCCAACGACAATCGGGCTGAAGGCGAGGTCCGATCTCCTGGCCGGTGGGAGCATCGCCGTCACCAGTGGTTTTCCATCGCCGTCCCGAAGTGTCAGGAACACGGGCATGGTACGCTGGATATGCGCCGCCCGGCCGATGTCCTGCTCGATGAAAGGCCCTGAAGCCGGCTTGTAGGCCTGGGATGCCTCCTCATAGGCTCGCCGGAAGTGCTTTTCGACGGCGTGGCGCATGAGTTCCGACTCCTGGGCGGCTTCCGCCTCGGTTTCGATCCGGAACCAAGCCTTCTGCCCGGCAGCATCGCACACGAACTGCATGGCTTCCTCCTGCCCGAAATCCAGGCCCAGCCTAGCGAAGCCTGAGGTGGCAGAGAATGGAAGTCTGACACCGCGTGGCTTGGGATGGTGCTCGCCGCACCGGGGCCAGGGAAGCATTGGAAGGCGCTGGCGCCAGTCTTCGGTGGCTCCTCTTCCGCGGCCCTCGCGGCCAAGTTGAAACCGGCAAGCCTGCCCCGCATATCCTGCCGCGCCGAAGCCTGGACTGAAGGAGTGCAAGGTGAGCGAATCCCTGGAGCGGCATGAGTTTGGCGCCGAGGTGGGGCGCCTGCTGGATCTGGTCGTCCATGCCCTTTACTCCGACCGCGAGATCTTCCTGCGGGAGCTGGTCGCCAATGCGGCGGATGCCGTGGACCGGCGCCGGTTCGAGGCGCTGACCGACCGGTTCCTGACCCTGCCCGCCGAAGCGAAGCTCCGCATCATCCCCGACAAGGCGGGGCGGAGGCTGACCATCTCGGACCCCGGTATCGGCATGACCAAGGCCGAGCTGGCGCAGCACCTCGGCACCATCGCCCGCTCCGGCACGCTGGCCTTCGCCAGGTCGCTGGCCGAGGCGCCTGCGGCCGACAAGCCGAGCCTCATTGGCCAGTTCGGCGTCGGCTTCTATTCCGCCTTCATGGTTGCCGACCGGGTGGAGGTCACCTCCCGCCGTGCCGGGACGGAGGAAGCCTGGAGCTGGGCCTCCGAAGGCAAGGGCGACTACACCCTCGCTCCTGCCGCGCGGGACGAGGCCGGCACCGATATCGTCCTGCACATGAAGGCCGATGCCGAGGAATTCCTTGAGCCCTACCGGCTGCAGGCGATCATCCGGAAATGGGCGGACCACATCACCATTCCGATCACCGTCGCCCGGGACGGGAAGGACGAGCCGGCCAACGAGGGCACGGCGCTCTGGCGCAAGCCGAAATCGGAGGTCGGCGAGGAGGCCTATGCCGACTTCTACCGCCACCTCGCCCACGCCTTCGACAAGCCCTGGGCAACGCTGCACTGGCGCGCCGAGGGGGCGCTGGATTTCTCCGCATTGCTTTTCATCCCTGGCATGAAGCCCTTCGAGGCGGTGGAGGGCGAGCGGGGGAGCCGGGTGCGGCTGCATGTGCGGCGCATGTTCATCACCGATGAGGCCGGGCTGCTGCCGCCCTGGCTGCGCTTCGTCCAGGGCGTGGTGGACACCGAGGACCTGCCGCTCAATGTCAGCCGCGAGATGCTGCAGGCAACGCCCGTCCTGGCCCGGATCCGCAAGGCGGTGACCAACCGCGTGCTGTCGGAACTGAAGGCGCGCACCAAGGATGCGGCCGACTACGCGACGTTCTGGGAGAATTTCGGCCCGCTGCTCAAGGAAGGCGTCTGGGAGGATGCCGAGCATCGGCAGGAGGTGGCGGCGCTGCTGCGCTTCCGCTCCTCGGCCGTCGAGGGGTGGACCTCGCTCGCCGATTACGTCGCCCGGATGAAGGAGGGCCAGGAGGCGATCTACATCCTGGTCGGCGACGATCCTGCGGCACTGGCGAAGTCGCCGCAGCTTGAGGGCTTCCGTGCCAAGGGGGCCGAGGTGCTGCTGCTCGGCGACCCGATCGACACCTTCTGGCCGGAGCGGCTGGACAGCTTCGAGGGCAAGCCGATCCGCAGCATCACACAGGGCATGGTTGATCTCTCGAAGATCGGGGGCGGTGAGCCAGCCAGCGAGGCGGCCGATGTGACCATGCTGCTGCCGCTGCTGAAGGACGCGCTGAAGGACGAGGTTTCGGAGGTGCGCGCGACGGACCGGCTGGTGGAGAGCGCCGTGGTGCTCGCTGCCCCGCAGCATGGCCCGGACCTGCAGATGCAGCGCCTGCTGCGCCGGGCCGGACGGAGCTTCGGGGCGGGGCTCCCGGTGCTGGAGGTCAACCCGCGCCATCCGCTGATACGCAGGCTTGCCGAGGGCGCCGCGACCGACACATCGCTCACCGAGAAGGCCGGGCTGCTGCTGGACCTGGCACGGGTGCAGGATGGCGACGCGCCGCGTGATCCGGCAGCCTTCGCCCGGCGTATCGCAGCGGCGCTTGCAGCCGATATGCCATGACCGACCGTGGAAGATCCGCGCTGCGGCCGCTGGACGGGCAGCAGACGCATGACCGGCCGACAGCACCGCCGCAGCCTCAAGCTGCGGCATCCTCTCATGCCCAGCGGGCGCGATCGGCGGTGTCCGCGGCGGTGAGCAGCGTGGTCGTGTGCACCACCGTCCAGGTGCAGAGGTCATAGCGGCGGCTCAGGGCGTCACGCACCGCCGCTTCGGCGGAACCCTGGGGCAGCTTGGAACGCTCCCACATGGCCAGGTTGGGCCTGCGCGTCAGCAGCAGGCTGCGGATGCTGCCGGGGGCGAGGGGGCCGGTCGCGTCGTCGCTCTCGCTTCGCGTCCTGTCCCCGGAACAGCGCCAGAGGCCGATGACCTGGGAATCATAGGCGGCCTCGAAGCCGGGCCAGGCCCGGGCGCAAAGGTCGAGAAATTCCGGCCAGTCCTCTTCGGGTGTGACGAACCAGCGAAAGGCATAATTGCCCTGGCGTGTCGGCGGCCGCGTATCCGCCGGGCGCAGCGTCGGCGTCATCGCCTGGCTGGTCACGGCCTGCACATCGGCCGTGGTGCCGATGAGCGCGGCTTCCGCTTCGGCAGCATGGACCGGCGCGGCCCAGGCCGTCATGGCCGTCACCTCGTCCCGCGGCCGGCCGATCTGGCTGCGCCAAAGACCGTAGAGAGCACCCCCCGACCGTGCCAGCATCGGGCCCCGTTGCGCCAATGCTTCGGCCACGTCCTGCCAGCGTCGCGGTGCCGCGGAAATGCGGTGGTGGATGTAGGTTGCGGCGGTCACCTCGGCGTTCCTCCCGGACATTCAGCGCGTCGCGCAGGCCATGACGCAGCCATCCACCATACCCCAGGCGGGTCAACTGCCACTGAACCCACCAACCGGTCCGCAGCGCAGGTCAAGGCCGGGGGTGCAGCCGCCGTGCCAGGCTAATCCACGGGGTCCAGGACAACCACCGGGATCTCGCGTTCGGTGTTGCGCTGGTAATCGGCATAGGGCGGCCAGAACTCCAGGGCCTTTTCCCAAAGTCGGGCGCGCTCCTCGCCGGTGGCAACCCTGGCCCGCGCCCTCATCCTCGCGGTGCCGACCTGGATCTCGACATGGGGATCGGCCAGGAGGTTCCGGTACCAGCCGGGATGCTCAGGCGCGCCGCCTTTCGAGGCGATGATGAAGTAGCTGTCCCCGGCCTGGCCGTAGAACAGCGGGAAGATGAACCTCTCACCGGATTTCCGGCCGGTCGTGGTGAGGAGCAGTGACGGCACCACCAGCGCCGGCCGATCCGGCAGGCTGGCCTTGTACATGTGGCCATCCGTGCCGCCGCTGGAGAGATAGCGCGTGGCGTGTTCCTGCATCCAGTCCGGGAGGTTCGGAGCGAGCTTGGCCTCTTTCATCACTGCGTTCCCTTTGGAGACAATGGTTGCCCTGCCGACGGCCGCAGGACCTTTCTTCCGGGATTCACCTATACCCTGCCTCGGACCCACGCCTGCCGGGCGCACAGCCTCGTGCTCAGGGCCGCATCCCTCATCGCGGCCGGCTGTAGCGGCCATCGCTGCCGGCCAGGCATTGTGGCCTTGAAGGCGTGTTGCGGTAGCAGCCTCATCTTTCCAGCACATACTGGCCGGGCGCATCCCCCAGCGGTGGATATGTGGCGCTGCCCATCGGGGGCGGCTTCGCCCGCCCGGCCGAATGCGCGGCGAGCCAGCCTGTCCAGTCGGCCCACCAGCTTCCGTCGTGCCGTTTCGCGCTGCGGAGCCACTCCTCCGGTGTCGCGGGCGGTGGATCGGCCTCGTCGGTCCAGTAGGTGCCCTTTCCGCCCGGCGGATTGATGATGCCTGCGATATGCCCGCTGGAGGCCAGCACGTAGCGCACCTTGCCGCCGAGCAGCTGGGTGATGCGCCAGGCAGCGTCCCAGGGGACAATGTGATCCTTCTCCGCCCCGACCGCATAGGTATCGAGCGTGACGCGGCCGAGGTCGAGCGCCTCGCCCTTCAGACGCACCTTCCCCGGCACGATCAGGTTGTTCTCGGCATAGGTGTTGCGCAGGTACCAGCTATGCGCGGCCCGGGCCATCCGCGTCCCGTCGCTGTTCCAGTACAGCAGGTCGAAGGCAGCCGGCTTCTGGCCGAGCAGGTAGTTGTTCACGACATTCGACCAGATCAGGTCGGTCGGGCGCAGCAGGTTGAACATGTTGGACATCTCGCGGCTGTCGAGATAGCCGCGTTCCATCATCTGCTGCTCGATGAGGTCTATCGCCGGCTCATCCAGGAACACCGCCGTATCGCCGACCCGCGAGAAGTCCTGCAGGGACACGATGAAGGTGGCGCTGCCGAAGCGGCGGTCCTGCCTGGCGGCAAGCCAGGCCAGTGTCATGGCCAGCAGCGTGCCGCCGATGCAGTAGCCCATGACGTTCACGATCTTGCTGCCGGTGATCTCCCGCACCACCTCGCTCGCCTCCAGCGGGCCGAGGTCCATGTAGTCCTCGAAGCTCGTGTCCTCCATCGAGGCATCGGGATTCTTCCAGGAAACGACGAAGACCGTGAAGCCCTGCGCCACCAGGTGCCGCACCATGCTGTTCTTCGGCTGCAGGTCGAGGATGTAGTATTTGTTGATCCAGGGCGGCAGGATGAGGAGCGGAACCCGGTGCACCGTCCCCGTCGTCGGCGCATACTGGATGAGCTCCATCAGCCTGTTGCGGTGGACCACCTTCCCCGGGGTGAGGGCGAGGTTCCGCCCCGGGGCGAAGGCCGTCGCGTCCACCATGCTCAGCCTGCCCGCCTGGATATCGGCGAGCAGGTTGCGCGCGCCGTCCGCCAGGCTGGCCCCG
>JAEWCI010000142.1 GCA_023390705.1 Pseudomonadota bacterium | reverse complement strand
CCGCCCCAGCCGCCCAGCCAGCCGGCCAGGGCCGAGCCCACGGCCATGGCGCCGAAGAAGCTGAGCTGGTGAATGGCGATGGCCCGGGCCCGCACCCAGGGCGGCGCGGCCAATTGCGCCGAGGCGGACAGGGTGCTGCCGGCGGCGATCCAGGCGGCGCCATAGCTCATCAGGCACAGCGCCGCCGGCAGCCAGTGGGTGGCAAGCGCCAGCCCGCCCATGGCCGCCGCCGCCAGCAGCGAGGCGAAGAGGACCATGCGGTCGCGGTCCATCCAGGCGCGCAGCGCCGGCAGGAAGAAACCCGCACCCACCGCGCCGCCGCCCATGGCCGCCAGCATCAGGCCGAAGGCCTGCGGCCCCAGGCCCAACTGGGACCGCACGAAGAGCGGCATCAGCCCCCAGACCGCGGCGGTGAAGAAGAAGAAGACGCAGGATCGGATGATCACCGCATGCATCGCCGGGGTGGCGCCGACGAAGCGCAGCCCCGTCCGCATGGCGGAGAGCAGGCTTTCCGGCGGCATCCGTGGCGCCACCCTCTCCCGCCGCCACAGCAGCAGCACCACCATCAGGCCGAGGAAGGCCACCGCGTTCAGCACGAAGGCCGCTTCCACTCCTGCCCAGGCGATGGCGAAGCCGCCCAGCGCCGGGCCGATGGCGCGGGCCAGGTTGAAGCTCATGCCATTCAGCGCGACGGCGCTGATGAGATCCTCGCGTGGCACCAGTTCCGGCGTGGTGGCGCCCCAGGCGGGGAAGTTCATGGCGTTGCCGATGCCGATGGCGAAGGTGAAGGCGATCAGCCCCCAGGGCCCGAGCAGGTCCTGCCATGTCAGCAGCGCCAGAAGCACGGACATGGAGAGGATCCAGCCCTGGCCGGCGATGAGGAAGAGCCGCCGGTCCATGATATCGGCCAGGGCGCCGGAGAGCAGGGCGAGCAGGAAGACCGGCAGCATGGAGGCGGCCTGCACCAGGCTGACCATCAGCGGGTGCGGGTCGAGGCTGGTCATCAGCCAGCCGGCGCCCGTGCTCTGAGTCCAGAGGCCGATATTGCTCGCCAGGGTGGCGATCCAGAGGCCGCGGAAGGTGGCGTGGCGCAGCGGCAGGAAGGCGCGGGGCAGGGGCATGGCAGCGCTTGTGCCGCAGCATGGTGCCCCGCGGCCAGCGAAACCAACGCATGCTTGCCCTTCCCCCGCCGCGCGGCGCAGGATTCCAGCCATGCCCGAGAGGTTCCGCAGCTTCGCCGAATTCTGGCCCTTCTATCTGGGCGAGCATGCCCGGCCGCTGACCCGTGCGCTGCATGTCGGCGGTACCTGGCTGGCGCTGCTGCTGCTGGCCTGGGCCGCGCTGACCGGGCGCTGGTGGTGGCTGCTGGCGGCGCCGGTGCTGGGCTATGCCTTCGCCTGGGCGGCGCATCTGCTCGTCGAGCGCAACCGGCCGGCCACCTTCACCTATCCGCTGTGGTCGCTGCGGGCCGATCTGCGCCTGGCCTGGCTGGCGCTGACCGGCGGGCTGGCGACGGAGTTGCGCCGGCACGGGCTGTAGGCGCCCCCAGCGCCACGGCAGGGGCCCGGCATGGTCTGATTCCCCAGCTTCGCCTTCCGGCTTAACATCACCGCGGCGTGATGGGGAATCTGGGGATGCGGGACTTCTTCGGCATGGCGGAGCGCGGCACCACGCCGCGGCAGGAGGTGCTGGCCGGTGTCACCACCTTCCTCACCATGGCCTATATCATCGTGGTGAATCCCGGCATCATCGCCGCGGCCGGCATGGACCACGGCGCCGCCTTCGTCGCCACCTGCCTGGCGGCGGCGATTGGCTCGGCGCTGATGGGCCTATGGGCGAACTTCCCCATCGCCATGGCGCCGGGCATGGGGCTGAACGCCTATTTCACCTTCACCGTGGTGCAGGGCATGGGGCTGGACTGGCGGGTGGCCTTGGGGGCCGTCTTCCTCGCCGGGCTGATCTTCATGGCGGTGTCCCTGCTGCGGGTGAGGGAATGGCTGATCAACGGCATCCCGCTCTCGCTCAAGCTCGGCATCGCCGCCGGCATCGGCTTCTTCCTCGGGCTGATCGGGTTGCAGAGCATGGGGCTGGTGGCGCCGCATCCGGCAACGATGCTGACGCTCGGTCGGCTGGACGCGCCGGCGACGCTGCTCGGCTGCCTCGGCTTCCTCATCATCGCCGGGCTGTCGGCGCGCGGAGTGCCGGGGGCCATCGTGCTTGGCATCCTGGCCACGGCGGCGCTCGGCCTGCCCCTGGGGCTGACCCAGTTCAACGGCGTGTTCAGCCTGCCGCCTTCCCTGGGGCCGACCTTCCTGCAACTCGACATCGCCGGTGCCCTCGGCCTCGGCGTCGCCGGCGTGGTCTTCACGCTTTTCCTCCTGGACCTGCTGGACAATGCCGGCACGCTGATCGGCACCGCTCACCGCGCCGGGCTGATGCGGCCCGACGGCACGCTGCCGGGCCTTGGCCGGGCGTTGCAGGCGGATAGCGGCGGCGCGATGATCGGCGCCGCGCTCGGCACTTCCAGCACGGTGTCCTACATCGAGAGCGCTTCCGGCATCGCGGCCGGCGGCCGCACCGGGCTGACGGCGCTGACCGTGGCGGCGCTGTTCCTGCTGGCGCTGTTCCTGGCGCCGCTGGCCACCGCCATTCCCGCCTTCGCCACCGCCCCGGCGCTGGTCTTCGTCGCCTGCCTGATGGCCCAGGCATTGCGCGGCATCGACTGGGAGGAGGCGACCGACTATGTGCCGGCGGTGATCACCGCGCTCGCCATGCCCTTCACCTTCTCCATCGCCAGCGGCATCGGCATCGGCTTCATCACCCATGCGGTGCTGAAGCTGGTGGCGGGCCGGGCAGGGGAGGTGAGCGGCGCGGTCTGGTTGATCGCGGTGCTGTGCGTGGGGAAATTCGCCCTGGCATGAGCGAGCCCGCCGGCATCTGCCTGAGCTTCGACAACGGCCCGGAGCCGGAGGCGACGCCGCGGGTGCTGGAGGTGCTGGCACGCCGCCGCATCCCGGCGCTGTTCTTCGTCATCGGGCACAAGCTGCGCGACCCGGCCCGCCGGGCGCTGGCTGAGCGTGCCCGCGACGAAGGCCATCTCATCGGCAACCATACGCTGAGCCATGGCACGCCACTCGGGCGCCGTGGCGGGCAGGAAGCGGTGCGGGAGATCGCCGAGGCGGATGCGCTGCTTGGCGGGTTGCACGCACCGCAGCGCCTGTTCCGGCCGAATGGCGGGGGCGGGGCGCTGGGGACGCATCTGCTGAACAGCAGCGCCGCCCGCTACCTGCTGGCAAAGGGCCATACCGTGGTGCTGTGGAACGCCGTACCACGCGACTGGGACGACCCTGACGGCTGGCCGGACCGCGCCCTTGCGCTGCACGCGGCCGCCACCTCGCCGCTGCTGATGGTGCTGCACGACCTGCCGGGCGGGGCGATGCGCCATCTGGACCGCGTGCTTGGCGTGCTGCAGGACCGCGGGGTACGTTTCACCGCCGAACCGCCCGCCGCTTGCGTGCCGATCCGGGCAGGCCAGATATCCGGTGATCTGAACGCCTGTACGTCCGAGGATGCCGAAGCATGAAACGTCGTGCCCTGCTGGGCTCCGCCCTGTTGCTGCCCTCGCTGGCCCGTGCCCAGGAATGGGCGCCGGACCGCCCGGTGCGGCTGGTGGTGCCCTTCGCCGCCGGCACCACCACGGACATCCTCGGCCGCATTGCCGCCAACCACCTCTCGCGCGGGCTCGGCCAGCCGGTGGTGGTGGACAACCGCTCCGGCGCCGGCGGCGCGCTGGGGGCGGCAGCGGTGGCGCAGGCGGCGCCCGATGGACTGACGCTGCTGTTCGGCACCAGCGGCACCCAGGCCACCAACCCGCTGCTGATGAAGGACATCCAGTACGAGCCGCTGCGCGATTTCGCGCCGGTGGCGGCCTGCGCCCGCACTTCCGTCATCCTCGGCGTGCGGCCGCAATTCGGTGCCGCGACCCTGGCTGAATTCGTGGCGCTGGCGAAGCGGCGCAACATCGCCATCGGCACCGCCGGTACCGGCACCACCGGGCATCTGACCCAGGCGCTGCTCGACCTGCGGGCCGGCATCACCACCACCCATGTGCCCTACCGCGATGCCGGGCGCGGCTTGGCGGACCTGCTGAACGGCACGCTGGATTCGATGGTCTATCACCCGCTGGGCTTCCTGCCCCATATCCAGGCCGGCAATGTCCGGCCGCTGGCCTGCACCGGGCAGTCCCGCCATTTCCTCTTCCCGGACCTGCCGACCATGGCCGAGGCCGGAGTGCCCGGCGTGGTCGTGGAAGGCTGGTGGGCGGTCTATGTCCCGGCGAGGACGCCGCCGGCGGTCATCGCCCGGCTCAACGCCCTGCTGAACGCCGCCCTGGCCGATCCCGCAACCCGGGCCGAACTGCGCCGCCAGGGGCTGGAAACCATGGGCGGCACGCCGGAGGACCTGGCCGCGCAGACCCGGGCCGAGATCGACCGGCAGCGGGAGGTGGTCCAGGCCGCCGGCATCACGGCCGGGTGAGCGCCTCCCCGCCGCAGGGAGCAGCCGCCATGCGCGCCGCGCAGTAGCCTCACCCCCGGGGCTGCGCTACCGCTTCGGGCCGGAGGAAAGCACCGTCCATGTCCGCCGTCGTCGAGACCACCAGCCGCAGCGGCTGGACCGCGGCCGAGCTCCGCACCCTCACGCTCGTCTCCCTGGCGCATCTGCTGAGCCATCTGCACATCCTGGTGCTGCCGCCACTGTTCCCGCTGCTGCGGGAGCGCATGGGGGTAGGCTTCATCGAGCTTGGCCTGGCGCTGACCGTGTTCAACATCGTCTCCGCCTGCACCCAGGCCCCAATGGGCGTACTGGTGGACCGGGTCGGCTCGAAGCGGGTGCTGATGGCCGGGCTGTGCCTGGGCGGCACCGCCTTCGCCTGCATCGGCATCTTTGGCACCTATACCTGGCTGCTGATCGGCGCGGTGATGGCCGGGGCGGCGAATGCGGTCTACCACCCCGCCGATTACGCCATGCTCGGCGGGTCGATCAGCGAATCGCGGGTGGGCCGCGCCTTTTCCATCCACACCTTCTCCGGTTTCCTCGGCGGCGCCATCGCGCCGGGGCTGATGCTGACCCTGGCGGCCCATGGCGGCAGCGAGCTGGCGCTGGTGGTGGCGGGGCTGCTCGGGCCGCTGACGGCGCTGGCGCTGCTGCTGGCGCCTGGTGGCGAGCCGCCGCGTACCGTGGCGCCGGCCCGCGCCGGGGCCGCGCCGGCGAAGGGGCAGGGCGGTCTGTTTTCGGTGATGTCGCCGGCGGTGCTGTCACTGACCGGGTTCTTTACCCTGCTGAGCCTTTCCGGCTCCGGCATTCAGGCCTTCGGTGTCTCGGCCTGGGTGGCCGGCTACGGTATTTCCATCAACGCCGCCAATGCCGCGCTGACCGCCTTCCTGGCGATGAGCGCGCTGGGCGTGCTGGCGGGTGGGATCGTGGCTGACCGGACGCGCCACCACCATGCGGTCGCGGCGCTGTGCTTCGCCGCCTGCGCCGGCATCGTGCTGCTGATGGCGCTGCTGCGCCTGCCGCCGGTGGTGCTGGCCATCGCCATGGGCATGGCAGGCTTCCTTTCCGGCATGATCGCGCCGTCGCGCGACATGATGGTGCGCGCCGCGGCGCCGCCTGGGGCGGCGGGGCGGGTCTTCGGCATCGTCTCCACCGGCTTCAACATCGGGGGCACCATCGGCCCGCTGCTCTATGGGCTGCTGCTGGATGCCGGGTACAGCCAGGGGGTCTTCCTCACCGCCGTTGGCTTCATGGCGGCGACGGTGCTGCTGGCCGTGGTCACCCGGCCGCGGGCTGGACGCTAGGAAAGGCGGCGATTCGGCCGGGCAGGTTGCCGCTTGGCCGGGTGGCCAGCGCAGTGGCGGCATGGCGGGGCTGCGCGAGCGAAATGCCGATAGCCTCTGGACCAGCGGCGGCGGGCATGGCAGACACCCGCCGCACCCGCTGCGGTGCGGCAGGTCCCCATCGTCTAGAGGCCTAGGACACCAGCCTTTCACGTTGGTAACACGGGTTCGAATCCCGTTGGGGACGCCATACGTGATGAAAATGAGAACCGTTGGCCATAACGGCCTCCTCGGGTCCCTCACTGGCCGCCCGGGCCAGGGCGGAGCTAGGGTCTGAAACCCGGATCTCCTCGTCGCCTACCGTGACCTTCCCGACAAACAGGCGGAGATAGGCCCGGCGGAACTGCGGGTCGTCTTGCTCCAGGGCTGCGCGGATCGCTTCGCCAAGGCGCTGGACCTTGGCTGGAGTAATGGCCTTCGGCCCGGTTGCTCCGGCCTGGGTCTCGATGAGGACGACCTCTTCCTCCGCCCGACGCCGCCGGACCTCCGCCTCTTTCAGCTGAACGGCGAGATCAGGGTCCTCAGGTGTTCCCCTTTCCGGTCATGCCATTGCAGAGCAACGGTCGTGCCATCCAGGCGCAGCCCCGCGCCGCGTATGCCGCCGCACGATGCGACGCAACATGCCAAGGGTCCGACCTGTGCCGGGCGGGGTGGCGCCACGCCGATGCCGATGCTGCCTGGAAGGCCCCGCAGATTGCGAAGCGGTCGCCAGCCCGGCTGGCACGCCGGCTGCATGATGCATCCCGATGCAAGTGAGGAGCGGAACCGCCGCATGTCCTTCGATCCCCAGGCCCCGGCCAGCGGGGCGCAGATCGCCGCCCAGATCGCCACCGCCGCCTGATGATCGTCACCCGCCTTCGTCGGGTGGCTCCTGGCCTGCGCGCGACCGTTCTCTATGCTGTGGCCGTGGTGGGCGCCAAGGCGGTCAGCCTGCTGATGCTGCCGGTTACGACAGGGAGCCTGCCGCCGGCCGAGTTCGCCCGTCTCGAACTGCTCCTGTCGGCCTCCGAGATCGGCGCGCTGCTGGCCGGCGCCGGGATGGTGGAAACGCTGTACCGCTTCGGCGCCGCATCGGGCGCGCAAGGCCCGCGCGCGGCGGCCGAGGTAGCTGGCCTCGCTCTCGTCGTCGCGCTGCTGGGCTGCACCGCGGCCGTGACGTTCGCCGCTCCGTTCGACCGTCTTTTCCCGCTGCCCGTAAGCGGTTTGAAGGTGGTGCTGCTCGGGATTGTTGTGGCGCTTGAGGCGGCGATCAACGTCCCGTTGACCTGGTTCCGTATGCAGGGGCGCGCTGCGCATCTCGTCGCCGCGTTCCTCGGGCGCACCGTGCTGCAGGCGGCGCTGATCGCCACCCTGCTGCTCGCGGGCTAAGGAGTGACCAGGATCATGGTTGCCGCGGCCTTCAGTGCCGTGATGATGGCCGTCTGGCTGACAGCGGCCCAGGCTCGCCATACCGGGCTGCGGCTGGCGCCTGCAACCTGGGGTGGGCTGCTCGTCTATGGCCTGCCGCTCATCGGCGGGGGCCTCGCCAGCTTCGTTCTGGGCAGCGCGGACCGCTGGTTCCTCGTCGGTGCCGTCGGGCCGGAGGCGCTCGCGCATTACGCGCTTGCCGCCAAGCTTGCCGCGGTCACCGTCGCCTTCGCGCAGCCCTTCGATCTCTGGTGGTCCGCACAGCACTTGCAGGTGCTTGCCGCGCCGGGCGGGGTGGAGCGCACGGCGCGGGTCGTGGGAACGGGTGCGGCCCTGACGCTCCTCGCCTGCACCGCAATGGCCCTGGTGGCACGCTGCTCATCACCGTGGCCACGCCTCCGGCCTACCATGCGGCCGGCGTCTACATACCCTGGCTGGTGACAGCGGTGGGCCTGCAGCTCATGGCGCATCTCGGGGACGTGGGTTGCTATCTGGGACGCACGGGCATCCGGCCATTGGCATTGAACAGCCTGGCCGCCGGTGTCGCGCTGCTGGGCTACCTCCTGCTGATCCAAGGCTGGGGCGTGGAG
>JAEWCI010000134.1 GCA_023390705.1 Pseudomonadota bacterium | reverse complement strand
GTGTTGCCCTGCTGAACCTTCGCGGCCGTGTTCTTAGACTGCGGATCGGCACTGTTCATTTTTGCCGAACTGCCGGTCGGTTTCTCCATGGAGCCCTTGGGTATCGTCATCGGGACCCTCCCTCGGCGGATGCTGCTTCAGCGTGCCTGCCCGGCGCGGGTTTGACAGCACCCGCATACTGTCGCCAGTTTATCCGGCCGATGGCCAGCGCTGCCTCACACGGCGCTGCCGCAGCGCCGACCTGCTCGCTTCGTGGTTTTCGCAGGCGAGGCCAGGGGCCGGAGCCGGCAGGCCGCAAGCGGAAAGTTTGTTGCGGGGTCCGCACGGGTGACCTAGGCTCGGCGGGGCCGGAACAACCAACTGGCTCGGCCATGCGAAATGCCCGCGGCGGTGCCGCCAGGCCAAAGGGTTCAACGCCGGGGCCGCCATGGCCCGAAACAACAGCGGCACCGGTGGCGCGCGGCCATTGGCACGGCTGTTCCAGACGCCGCAGCCGACGCCCCTGGTGCTGGATTCGGCGGCCTCCGTCTTCGCTGCCCTTCTCCGTTCCGGCGCATTCCTGCCCGCAGGCCGCACCCCAGACTGGCCGAGCCTCGGCCGCCTGCGGGGATGCCTGCCATGCCTCGACAGGAGCCAGGAGCAGCCATGGCAGATAGCCGGCAGGCATGGTTGTCCGGCCGTCACCGCGTACTCGTGCAGGCGCTTCAGCGGCTTCGTGCCGCTCGCGGCCTGCCTTCCCCGGCACGATATGGTGCCACCGTCGGGATCGTGCTGCTGGCCTTCGCGGCCCGTCTCGCTCTGGAGGGAGTCTACAGCTACCCCTTCATCACCTTCTTCCCGGCCATCCTCATTTCCGCGTTCATCTTCGGCCGTGGCCCGGGCTTCGTCGCCACGCTGGCCGGGGCCCTGCTCGCCTTCTGGTTCTTCGTCGAACCGCGTCATGGCGGCGCCATCCTCCTCCCCAGCAGGCTGATGGCGCTGGGCATGTTCGTGGCCATTGGCCTGCTTGCCGCCGCGGGCATCGAGACGATGCGGGCAGCCGTGGAGGAACTGGCGGAAGCGAACCGGCGCCTGCGGGCTTCGGATCTGCAGAAGGATGTCCTGCTTGCCGACATCAATCACCGGCTGAAGAACAGCCTGCATGCGGTTGCCGGCATCCTCAGCAATGACGGCAGGCGTTCCCGCGATCCCTTCGTGAGCATGGCGCTGGAGGATGCCGCGGCGCGCATCCGTGTTCTCGCGCGCGTTCATGAACGCCTGCATCTCGACTTTGGCGCTGCCTCGGCCTCGCTGGTCAGCATGTCGGAATTCCTGACCTCGCTCAGCACGGACCTTCAGCCGACCCTCGTGGCCCTGCGGCCGGTCAAGCTGCATGTGCGGGTCGACGAGATCCGCCTGGGGGTGGCCGAGGCGGTCTCGGTGGGCCTGCTGGTGAATGAACTCGTCACCAACGCCATGCGGCACGCATTCCCGGATGGGAGAGCCGGCAATATCTGGCTCCGGCTCCATCGGTCCGGCGGGAGCGAATTGCGCCTGGAAATCGAGGATGACGGGATCGGCGCCGAAACCCATGCGGACACTGGCGGCACGGGCACCCGCCTCATCCAGGCGTTGGCGCAGCAGTTGGGCGGCACCGTCGAACGCGCGGGCCGGAACCAGGGGACCAAGGTGGCGGTCCGCTTCTCCCCGCCTCAACGCATGTGACGAGCCGCCCGCGGACCCACCAGGCTTGCGCTTGAAGCGCCGTCGCATTGCGCCCCCTCACCTCCGTCCTCCAGGGAGATAGGGCAGGCGAAAATGCGGACCGAGGAAGGAATTTTACGCGGAATCCGCTTGCCATTTGTGAGGCCTGGAAACGCTGTCCACGCAACAAGGAAGCCCAAAGCGAGAAAGATGCAAATCTCTTAACGAAAACCGCGATTTATATCATTTTTGAGCATTGTCATTCTGACAGAAACGTGCGATCAACTCACGGAGTGTTGCTGTCACGCATCAAACACACGCACAAAGGTGGATGGCGTTGAACAACCTGATGCAATGGCAAGTGGTAGCCTTGCTGGCCCTTATGTTCTCGGTGGTCGCCATCAGCGGCTTCGCCCTGGTCATTCGCCGCTCACGCTACAATCGTGCGATCCGTCAGAGGATCAGCGAACTGGCCGATGAGGGAGGCCAGTTGGCCGTGGTCGAGAACAATGCCCAGCGGCCCCACCGCAACATCAGCCTCGGGACTTCCAAGGGCATCGCCAAAGCCGCCTGATGCCCTGTCCCTGAAGTTCGTGGACCTTGCCCACGAACGGAAGGGATAGGCCGGCCACTGGAACAAAGGCTGGTTAGCCCGGGAACGAAGGCCAAAGGCCTGCGGAATCGGGACACCAGCGCCGGACCAGCCGTCATGTCCGCTAGGCTGGCTTTGTCATTGCCGCCTCGGGCTGCCTTGGTCGCACCGTAACCCGGCAGCACCATATTTTCCGTCGAGATGACCGGGCAGTCCGCGTAGTGCCGCGCGGCTACCGCCCTTCCCCTTGCCGCCCGATGAAGCGCTCGAAGGCCGCCAGCGTGGCGTCGCTGACATGGTGTTCGATGCCTTCGGCATCCACTTCCGCCACCTCGGCAGGCACGCCGATCGCGCGCAGGAAGGCCACCACCGTCTGGTGCCGTGCCTTCACCCGGTGCGCCATGGCCAGCCCGGCCTCGGTCAGGAAGACACCGCGATAGGGCTTGGCATGGGCCAGCCCGTCCCGCTTCAGCCGGCCAATCGTCTTGATCGCGGTCGCATGGGTCACGCCGAATCGGCGGGCGATGTCGGTCGGCCGTGCCTCGCCCTCGCTCTCCAGCAGGTCGGCGATGATCTCGACATAATCCTCGGTCAGGGCGCTGGCCCGCGCCGTCCGCGCCGAAGCGTGGCGCGCGGCTTCGGCCGGCGGGTCGTCGGTGTCGATCTCGTCAGGCTTGGGTGGAACCATCACGGAAGGATAGCGCTACCGGTCTCCAGCGCCAATTTGTAGCCATGGCTTCATTCTCAGGCTTGAGCCCAATGATGCAGCACGTTAACTATTATGCGGCGAATGGCACAACCACCGCCAGAGCGGACCGAGGAGCCCTCCCATGAACGATCCCTCTGACCCTGGTTCCGCGCAGCGCTCCGGCTTCTCCCGGCGCGTGGCCCTGCTGGCCGCCGGCGGGTTCGGGCCGTTGCTGACCGGCATGGCCGGGGCGGCTGCCCAGACGGCGCGGCGCGGCCCGCCCGGCGTGGTGGCGACCATCGCCATGATCGGCGACCTGGCGCGGGAGATCGGCGGCGACCGCCTGCGGCCGGAGGTGCTGATGGGCCCGGGCGTGGACCCGCATCTCTACAAGCCGACGCGGGAGGACATCGCCCGGATGCTGCGGGCCGACATCGTCTTCTACAACGGGCTCGGCCTCGAAGGGAAAATGACGGATGCCTTCATCCGCATCGCCCGCGGCGGCAAACCGGTCTATGCCGTCACGGAATTGCTGCCGGAAGAGCAGCGGCTGGAGCCCGCGGGGGCCGAAGGCCATTACGACCCGCATGTCTGGATGGACCCGCGCGCCTGGTCTCTCGCCGCGGCGCTGATCGCGGAGAAGCTGGCGGAGCACGACAGCGCCGGCGCCGAAACCTATCGCCGCAACCTCGCTTCCCTGCAGCAGCGCATGCAGGCGCTGGACGCCTATGCCGAACGCGCCCTGGCGAGCATCCCGGCGCAGCAGCGCGTGCTGGTCACGGCGCATGACGCCTTCAACTACTTCGCCCGCCGCTACGGCATCGAGGTGCTGGGCATCCAGGGCCTCTCCACCGAATCCGAAGCCGGGCTGCGGCGCATCCAGGAATTGGTCGGCGTGCTGGTGGAGCGCCGCATCCCGGCGGTCTTCGTGGAGACCTCGGTCTCCGACCGCAACGTGCTCGCCCTGGTGGAGGGTGCGGCGGCGCGCGGCCATCGTGTCGTCGTGGGCGGCGAGCTGTTCTCCGACGCCATGGGCAGCCCCGGCACCTATGAGGGGACCTATATCGGCATGATCGACCACAACGTGACGACGATCACCCGTGCCCTGGGCGGCGAGGCCCCGCAACGCGGCTTCCAGAACCGGCTTGGTGCGCGCGCGTGAGCCCTTTGCTGCCATTGCCCATCCCGGCGCTGTCGGTCCAGCACCTCACCGTCGCCTATCACGACCAGCCGGTGCTGTGGGATGTCTCCTGGGTGTCGCCGCCCTCCGGGCTGGTGGCCATCGTCGGGCCGAATGGCGCCGGCAAGTCCACCCTGCTGAAATCCGTGCTCGGCCTGGTGCCGCGCCTGTCGGGCCAGGTCCGGGTCTTCGGCCTGCCGCTGGCCGAGGCCCGGCGCCGGGTCGGCTACCTGCCGCAGCGCGCCAGCGTGGACTGGGACTTTCCGGCAACCGCGCTGCAGGTGGCGGCGATGGGCCGCTACCCCCGCGCCGGCTGGTTCCGCCCCCTGCCCCGGGCGGAGAAGGAGCGCGCCCGCGCCGCGCTGGCCGAGGTCGGCAGGGCCGACTTCGCCAGCCGGCAGATCGGTCAGTTGTCCGGCGGCCAGCAGCAGCGCGTCTTCCTCGCCCGCGCCCTGGCGCTGGAAGCCGATCTCTACCTGATGGACGAGCCCTTCGCCGGCGTCGATGCCGCCACCGAGCGTGCCATCGTCGAGGTGTTGCAACGTCTCGCGGAGGCCGGGCGGACGGTGATCGCCGTACACCACGACCTCGCCACCGCACCGCAGTATTTCGAGCATGTGCTGCTGCTGAACGTCCGCGCCATCGCCTCCGGCCCCATGGCCAGCAGCTTCACGCCGGAAAACCTCGCCCGCGCCTATGGCGGCCGGCTCTCGCTGCTGGAACAGGCGGTGGCGGCGGCGCAGGCGGGCGGGCCGGTCGGCAACTCGGCACGGCCATGAGCGGCGCGCTGCTGGAAGCGCTGTTCCTTGCCGGCGGCCACAACGCCACCGTCGTCGCGCTCGGCTGTGCCGCCTTCGGGC
>JAEWCI010000351.1 GCA_023390705.1 Pseudomonadota bacterium | reverse complement strand
CATTCACCGCGCCGCTGCGCACTGCCTCGCCGGGCCCGCGCGTGGCCGGGATGGGCTCGCCGGTCAGCGCGGCCTCGTCCAGCACCGCCGCACCCTCGAGCACGACCCCGTCCACCGGCACGGTTTCCCCGGCCCGCACCAGCAGCCGGTCGCCGGGCGCGACGCTGTCCAGCGGCACCGATGCGAGCTGGCCGTCCGCGTAGCGGTTCGCGGTGCGCGGGACGCGGGCGAGCAGGGCGGACATCTCGCGCCGGGCTCGCGCCGCGGCGAAGTCCTCCAGCGCCCGTCCGCCCGACAGCATGAGGCCGATCACGCCAGCGGCGACATGCTCGCCGAGCGCGATGGCCCCGCCGATCGAGAGAAGTGCGATGATGTCGAGACCCACCTCGCGCCGCCACAGGCTCATCAGGCTGTCGAGCAGGACTGCCAGGAGCACCGGGACGATCCCAGCCAGCATCAGCCAGGCGGCCCAGTCCGCCCGACCCAGCCAGCGCGCGGCCAAGCCGGTGGCGAGGCCGCTGGCCGCCAACACGAGCAAGGCCAGGTTCAGGAGTCGTCTGCGGTCGCCCACGGTCGCGCTACCTCTTCACCGGATGTTAACCGCCCAGCCGGGAGGTGACGAGCATCGCCGCCCGCTGTGATGGTTGCCGAACATGGGCTCCGGGGGTCTCTTCCAGCGCGGGCAGGCCCTTGTCCGACATTCCCATCGGCGGCGGCGCAACAGGCGGGCCGGAGCGCCCCTTAACTAGCGGCTTCCGCCTTGGTCTTCAGCACATCGGGCGGGAGCCACTGCGACTCCGGCGCCAAAGTGCGGGAGCGGCCGAGGCCCGTGGACCGAGACGCTCGTCCGTTCGGGCCGCCAAAACCGGACGCGAGACGCAGGCTGAGGAGCGTGGTTAGAGGGGCCCTCTTCTCCGCGAAGGTGAACACGCTCTTTTCGCGCGATGCGCGGCCGCAGAGGGGCGCCCACCTCCTTCGCCGTGGCTCCCCTCCCATGTTCAACCCGCGGCCCGCTCGGCCGCGTGCAGGAAGTTGAGGTGCCGCTCGTATTGGGCCAGCACGTCCGCGATGAGCTCGTCGCGGGTATAGCCCATCACGTCATAGTCCTGCCCGCCCTCGCGCAGGAACACCTCGGCCCGGTAGTAGTGATCGCTGCTGTCATCCTCTCGCGACCGCCGCTCGAAATAGGCGAAGCTCGGGAGGGTGTAGCCGCGGGCCCGGACCCCGTAGCGGAACTCCTCCCGCGTGCCGGGCATCGCGATGAGACGGATGCGATCCTCGTCGCGCAGCAGCGTGGCCTCCACGCCGCGCGAGCCGAGCTCACGGCACACTGCCTCAAGGGCCGGCGCCGCGATCTCGGCCAGGAAGGCCAGGACCTCAGCCCGGGAGGGATGGTGCAGAATGGTGTGGAGCTGCCTCTGCCAGGATCCCCCGGCGCCGCCCGCGACGGCCGGTGTCGCCTGCAGGAGCGTCGCCCGAAGTGCCTCAAGACGGAGTGCCTTGAGCAGCCCGTAGCACATCGCCAGCATCACGGCGGTGAAGGGCAGCGCGCTGGCGATGGTCGCGGTCTGCAGGCTCTTTAGCCCCCCGGCGAAGAGCAGCACCGCGGCGACCGCGCCGGACAGGAGGGCCCAGAACACCCGGCGCCATGCGGGTGTCTCCGCCGTGCCGCCCGCGGTGATGGTGTCGATCACGAGCGCTGCGGAATCCGCTGAGGTCACGAAGAAGGTGACGACGAGCAGCGTCGCCAGGGCCGAGGTGAGAGTGGCGAGCGGGAACTGCTCGAGGAAGGCGAAAATCGCCAGGGGCACGCTCGTTGCGACGGTCTCGGAGACGGCGGTGGTCCGGCCGGAGAGCTGCAGCCAGATGGCCGTGTTCCCGAACACCGTCATCCACACCAGTGTGAAGCCGGTCGGCACGAAGAGCACACCGAGCACGAACTCGCGGATGGTGCGGCCGCGCGAGATGCGGGCGATGAACATCCCGACGAAGGGGGACCAGGAGATCCACCAGGCCCAGTAGAACAGCGTCCAGCCGGCAATCCAGTCGTTCGGCTCATAGGCGTAGAGCAGGAAGGTGCGGGTGATGAAGTCGTCGATGTAGCCGCCCGTGTTCTGCACCAGCGCCTTCAGCAGGAACACCGTCGGCCCCGCAACGACGGTGAACAGGAGCAGGAGGGCTGCGAGCACCATGTTGAACACGCTGAGCCGGCGGATGCCGGCATCTAGGCCGAGCACAACCGAGACCGTCGCCATTCCGGTGATCGCTGCGATCAGCGCCACCTGCGTGGCGATCCCCTCCGGCAGCCCAACGAGATGGGCGAGGCCGGCGTTGATCTGCAGCACGCCAACACCGAGGGAGGTGGCGACGCCGAAGACGGTGCCGAGCACGGCAAAAACGTCGATCGCTTGGCCGATCGGCCCGTGGATGCGCTTGCCGATCAGCGGGTAGAAGGCCGATCGGACGGTCAGCGGCAGGCCGTGCCGGAAGCCGAAGTAGCCCAGCGCCAGCCCAATTACGGCGTAGATCGCCCAGGCGTGGATGCCCCAATGGAAGAAGGTGATGCGCATTGCCGCGCGCGCGGCCTCGATCGTGCCGCCTTCTCCCACGGGCGGCGTGGTGAAGTGCATGACGGGCTCGGCGACCCCGAAGAACACCAGGCCGATGCCCATTCCCGCGCTGAAGAGCATCGCGAACCAGGACCCATAGCTGAAGTCCGGTTCGGAGTGATTCGGACCAAGCCTCACCAGGCCGTGGCGGCTGAGTGCGAGATAGAGCACGAAGAAGAGAAAGACAGCAACCGAGAGTAGGTAGAACCAGCCGAGCCGGTCCATGATCCAAGCCTGCACGGCGGTGAAGACCTCGCCGACCGCCTCCGGGGCCACCACACCGCAGACGACAATCGCGGCGATCAGAAGGGCCGAGGCCAGGAAGACGGGCCCCAACGTCCGGGCCGAGCCCGCTCGGGCGGTCTGCGTTGTTTCGGGCATGTACCCTACCTCGTTCTGAGTCGTGTGCGCCGCGCCGGGATTGGTCGGAGGCCGGCGCAGTGAACCGCCCCGGGTTCGCCGGAGGCTGGGGAGTTTGAGTCAAGCTGCCAGCGCAACCTCCTGCTGGCTGGCATAGTAGCGCGCCTCGG
>JAEWCI010000627.1 GCA_023390705.1 Pseudomonadota bacterium | reverse complement strand
GATGAGCGCCCTGGAAAGCACCGGGGACGGGGTGCTGGCGCTGGATGCCGCAGGCCGCGTCACCTTCCTCAACCGCCACGCCAGGGAGATCTTCGGCCTGTCCGGGCCGCCGCTCGTCGTGCCCTTCACCGCGCTGTTCCCGGCGGCGGGCGAAAGCCCCTTCTGGCTCGCCTGCCGTCGCGCCCTGGAAGGGCACGAACCCACCACATCGGAAGCGCCGTTCCCGCCGACCGGCCGGCTTCTCGCGATGCGGGCCCTCCCCGATGGCGAGGGCGGCGTCACCGTCTTCTTCCGTGACCGCACCACCGAACAAGCGGCCGAAGCCCGGCTGCGCGAACATGAATTGCTGATCTCCGGCATCGACACCACCGTGCCGGACCCGATCTACGCCAAGGACCTGGAGGGGCGGTTCCTCTACGCCAATCCAGCGTCGCTGGCGCAGATCGGCGCCCCGGCCTCGGTGGTGATCGGCCACAGCCGGCACAGATGGGCACCGGATTCCGAGGCGATCACCAGCGCCCTGGTCGCCAATGACCGCATGGTGATCGAGCAGAACCGTACGCTCACCTTCGAGGAAACCGCGCCGGATGCCCGGCATGGCGGCGCCCTGCGGCTGTTCCATTCGACCAAGGCGCCGCTGCGCGACCCGCAGACCGGCGCGGTCATCGGCGTTGTCGGCATCAGCCGCGACGTTACCGAGGAACGCGCGGCGGAACAGGCCCGCGCCGCCGACCACGCCAGGATGCGGGAGATCCTGGACAGCATCGCCGACGGCTTCTACGCGCTGGATGGCGAATGCCGCTTCGTCTACGTCAACCGCCATGCCGAGGCCCTGTTCGAGAAGCCGGCAGAGGCGCTGCTCGGCCAGCGCATGCTGGCACTGTTCCCGCAACTCGCCGGCGGCCCGGTGGCGGAAGCCTGCACCAAGGTAATGCGGGAAGGCCAGCGGCGCGCCTTCGAAGATTTCGACGCCGGCCATGGCCGCTGGACCGGCTACAATGTCTATCCTCGGGCCGATGGCGGGGTTTCCGTCTTTTTCCGCGACATCTCCGGCCGCAAGCATGCCGAAGCCGCGCTGCGCGAGAGCGAGGCACGGCTGGCCGCGGCCCTCTCCATCGGCCGGCTCGGCACCTGGAGCCGCGATCTGGCCGCCGGAAAGAGCAGCCGGGATGCCCTGGCCAGTGCCATCCTCGGTGGCGTAGCCACCATACAGGGCGACGACCTGCCGGCGCTCGCCTCGCTCGCTGGTTATGTCCACCCCGAGGACACACCGCGGCGGGAGGCGGCGCTGGCCGCGGTGATCCGCGGCGAGACCGAGGATTTCGCGGTTGAGTACCGCTACCGGCGGCCGGGCGAGGCCGACTACGCCTGGCTGGAATCGCGCGGCCGGGCGACGGAGCGCGACCCGGCCACCGGCGCCGCGCTGAAGCTGGTCGGCGTGGTGCGCGACATCACCGAACCCAAATTGGCCGAGGCCAGGCTGCGCGAGAGCGAGGCCCGGCTTGCCGCGGCGCTGGCCACCGCTCGGCTGGGCACCTGGAACCGCGACCTGACGCTTGGCATCGGCTACCGCGATGCGCTGGCACAGGAGATATTCGGCGACGAGCATGGCCCGCAGGCGCGGGACCCCGCCACCCTCGCCTCCATGGATGGCCATGTGCACCCGGAGGACCGGGAGGTGCGGCGCGTCGCCTTCGCCGAGGTGCTGGCCGGCCGCGCCGATGGCTACGACATCGAATTCCGTTATCTCCGCCCCGGCGAGACCGACTATGCCTGGCTGGAGGTGCGCGGCCGGGTTTCCGCGCGCGACCCGAAGACCGGGGAGGCCCTGCGCCTGACCGGCGTGGTGCAGGACATCACCGAACGCAAGGCGGCCGAGGAAGCCCTGCGCGAGAGCGAGGCCCGCTTCCGCCAATTCGCCGCGGTGGTGGACGACGTCGTCTGGATCGCCGAGCCGCGCACCCGCCGCCTGATCTATCTCAGCCCGGCCTTCGAGAAGCTCTGGGGCCAGCCGGTGCCGCCACCGGGCGCGAGCGACGCCATCGTCTTCGAAGGCATCCACCCGGAGGACCGCCAGCGCGTCCTGGCCGCCTACGACGAGGCGCTGGCGCGGGGCAGCTTCGAATCCGAATATCGCGTGGTGCGGCCGGATGGCAGCATCCGCCGCGTGCGCGACCGCGGCTATGCCGTGCCCGGCCCGGAAGGGCGGCCGAGCGAGCGGATGGCCGGCATCGCCAACGACGTCACCGAGGAACGCGCCGCCCAGGAAAAGCAGATGCTGCTGGCGCGGGAAGTGGACCACCGCGCCAAGAACGTGCTGGCGGTGGTGCAGTCCGTGCTGCGGCTGACTCGGGTGGAGGACCCCAAGCGGTATGCCGAGGCCGTGGAGGGCCGCGTCGCCGCCCTGGCCCGGGCGCATTCCCTGCTGGCCAAGGGCGGCTGGGGCGGCGCCAGCCTGCGTAGCGTGGCGGAAGGCGAGCTGGGCGCGCATCTCCGCACCGGACGGGTGCGGCTGGAAGGGCCGGAGCTGCGCCTGGTGGCGGATGCGGTGCAGCCGCTCGGCATGGTGCTTTATGAACTGGCGACCAATGCGGCGAAATACGGCGCCCTGTCCAGCGGTGACGGCGGCAGGGTGACGCTTGGTTGGCGGCTGGCCTCGGACGGGCAGCTACTGCTGCGCTGGGAGGAAAGCGGCGGCCCGCCCCTGGCCGGCCCGCCCCAGCGCAGCGGCTTCGGTTCCACCCTGATCCAGGCCACGGTGCGCGGCCAGCTCGGCGGCGCGCTGCGCTATGACTGGCGGCCGGAAGGGCTGCTGGTGGAGATCGGCATCGCTCCCAACCGCCTGCAGGACGTTGCGCCGCCGCGCAATCCAGGGAGCGCCGACCAGCCCCCCACCGTACTGCCCGGCGCCGTTCCGCTGCGCGGCTGTCGCATCCTGGTAGCGGAGGACGAGCCGATGCTGGCGCTGGAGATGGAGGCGGCACTGGAGGAAATGGGCTGCCACGTGCTCGGCCCGGTCGGCACCGTGGCCGGGGCCATGGCGCTGCTCTCGGCGGAAACCAGGCGGCTGGATGCGGCGGTGCTGGACGTGAACCTGGCAGGCGAGGAAGTCTATCCGGTGGTGTCGGCGCTGCGGGCCCGCGGCGTCCCCGTGCTGTTCGCCAGCGGGTATTCCGAATTGCCGCCGGAACACGCCACGGCGCCGCTGCTGCGCAAGCCCCTGGCCCGGGGCGAGCTGGCCGCGGCGCTGACGGCCCTGCTGCATCCCGAACCGGTCGAGGCCACGGGCTGATACCCGGCGCGGAAGCACCTGGCTTTCAAAGCCAGGTATCGGTGCGCCGGATTGCCCGGTCCCGATCGCAACCTTGCTGTGACGGGATCACCGTGAGGCGGCTGCGCGCCGCACAAGGGATCATGCCGGCTGCATGAACACCGACCACCGCACAGGATTCCATGCGGCCGGCATGAGGACCGGCGCAAGGTCCTGACATGGTGGCCGCCGACCGGAAGCGGCCGGTCCATGCGCCGACCCATGCGGCGCAGGCAGGGGACGCCATTCCCTGACGATGGGGGTTGCTGCCCCCAGGATGCGAAAAGGGCGCCGCCCCGAAGGACGACGCCCCGAACGCCGGGATCGGCGGCAGTATCAGGTGTTGGTCTCACCCTCGTTGGACGCTTCGGTCATCGGCGCCTCGGCGGGAGCAGCGGCGGCCGCGGCCTTCCTGGCGGCGCGGGTCGCGGCGGCCTTCTTCGCCGCTTCCGAACGCGAGGAGGTGCTTGCCTTCGCCGCGGCGGCGCGCTTCGGCGCGGCGGTCCTGCGGGTGGCGG
>JAEWCI010000594.1 GCA_023390705.1 Pseudomonadota bacterium | reverse complement strand
CCACCATATAGGTCAGCATCTCGCGGAAGATGCCGTTGTAGATTTCGTCCACCGGCTCGTCGGACGCCCAGACCTCGTCGGCGCGGGCGGCATCGTTGTTCACCAGCGCGTCTATGGCGCCCTTCAGGTTCTCCTGCACCAGGATGGCCATGCGCAGGAAGCCGTTCAGGCTGCCCAGCTGCGGCTGCTGCGCCAGCACCAGGCTGCGCTTGGCGCCGTTGCGCGCATAGTCGCCGATCCGCTCCAGGTTGTGGCTGATCTTCAGTGCCGCGATGATGAGGCGCAGGTCCGGCCCCATCGGCTGGCGCAGCGCCAGCAGGCGGATGCAGAAGGCCTCGATCTCGCGCTCCAGCGCGTCGAGTTCGGCATCGCGTAGCACCACCTCGTTCGCCAGTTCGGCATCGTGCCGCACCAGGGCGTTGGTGGCATCCGCCACCTGGCGTTCCGCCAGCCCGCCCATGCGGACGATCAGCCCCTTCAGGCGCTTCAGCTCCTCGGCATAGCTGCGGACGGTGTGGTGCTGCATCTGGTCGGCCATGGCACTGCCTCCTGCTTAGCCGAAGCGGCCGGTGATGTATTCCTGGGTGCGGGCCTGGCGCGGCGCGGTGAAAAGCTGCGCCGCCGGCGCCACCTCCACCAGCTCTCCCAGGTAGAAGAAAGCCACCTGGTCGGCGCAGCGCGCCGCCTGCTGCATGTTGTGGGTAACGATCGCGATGGTGAAGTCGCGCTTCAGCTCGTCGATCAGCTCCTCGATCTTCAGGGTGCTGATCGGGTCGAGCGCCGAGGTCGGCTCGTCGAACAGGATCACCTCCGGCCGCACCGCAATGGTGCGGGCGATGCAGAGCCGCTGCTGCTGCCCGCCGGAAAGCCCCATGGCGCTGCTGTGCAGGCGGTCCTTCACCTCGTTCCACAAGGCGGCGCGGGTCAGCGCCCATTCCACCCGCTGGTCCATCTCCGCCTTGGAGAGCTTCTCGTGCAGGCGCACCCCGAAGGCGATGTTCTCATGGATCGTCATCGGGAAGGGTGTCGGCTTCTGGAACACCATGCCGATGCGCGAGCGCAGATCGTTCAGGTCCACATCGGCGTCGAGGATGTTGCGCCTATCCATCAGCACCTGGCCGGTGGCGCGCTGCCCGGGATAGAGGCTGTACATCCGGTTCAGCACGCGCAGCAGGGTGGACTTGCCGCAGCCGGAGGGGCCGATCAGGCCGGTCACCTGGCGGTCCGGGAAGTCCAGGCTGATGCCCTTCAGGGCGCGGTTGTCGCCGTAGAAGAATTCCAGTTCGCGCACCGCAATGCGCGCGGTCTCGCTCAGCGCCGCCGAGGAGCGCGCCTGCAATCCGCCGAAGCCCTGGGTGGCCGGTTCGGAGATCACGCCGTTCATGATGCCCTAGCTCCGTGAGCGCAGCAGGCTGCGCGCGATGATGTTGAGGCCGAGCACCCCGAGGGTGATCAGCAGCGCCCCGGTCCAGGCCAGTGCGATCCAGTCCTCGAAGGGTGAGCCGGCATAGGCGTAGATGGTCACCGGCAGGCTGGACATCGGCTTGGTCATGTCCAGCGACCAGGCATTGTTGCCGAGCGAGGTGAAGAGCAGCGGCGCCGTTTCCCCCGCCACCCGGGCCACCGCCAGCAGCACGCCGGTGACGATGCCGGGCAGCGCCGCCCGCCAGCAGACCAGGGTGATCATCTTCCATTTCGGCGAGCCCAGTGCGATGACCGCTTCCCGCAGCGTGTCCGGGATCAGCCGCAGCATGTCCTCCGTCGTGCGGACCACGATGGGGATGACGATTACCGCCAGCGCCGCCACGCCCGCCCAGCCGGAGAAGCCGCCGAAGGGCAGCACCAGCAATTGGTAGATGAACAACCCGATCAGGATCGAGGGCGCCGAGAGCAGGATGTCCGAGATGAACCGGACCAGGTTGCCGAAGGTGGAGTTGCGGGCATATTCGGCCAGCCAGGTGCCGACCAGCAGGCCGATGGGCGTGCCGATGGCGGTGCCGAGCAGCGACTGGATCAGGCTGCCGAGGATCGGGTTCAGCAACCCGCCTTCCGAACCCGGCGCCGCTGTGACATGGGTGAATACCCGTGGGCCGAAGGCGGCGAGGCCCTGGATGGCCAGGGTCGCCAGGATGGAGGCAAGGAAGGCCAGGCCGATGACCGTCGCGGCCAGGCCCAGCAGGCGCATCACCCGGTCGGCCCGCCGGCGGCGGGCACCGAGCGCGGCGGCGACGGCGGCGTTCCTGGCCGGCGCGGCAATGCTGGTGGTGGTCGTGCCCATGTTCAGCCCTTCAGCCGTGGCCGCAGCAGCCAGCGGGAAACCGCCAGCACGATGAAGGAGATGACGAAAAGGATGAAGCCCAGCGCCAGCAGTGCCGACAGCTTCAGGCTGCCGGTCTCGCTTTCGCCGAATTCCAGCGCGATCAGCGAGGCGATGGTGTTGCCCGGCCCGAACAGCGAGGCGGAGATGCGGTTGGCATTGCCGATGACGAAGGTAACGGCCATCGTCTCGCCCAGCGCCCGCCCCAGGCCGAGCATGATGCCGCCGATGACCGAGACGCGGGTATAGGGCACGACGACGCTGCGCATCACCTCCCAGGTGGTGGCGCCGAGCCCGTAGGCGCTTTCCTTGAAGACCGGCGGCACCGTCTCGAACACGTCGCGCATGACGGCGGCGATGAAGGGCAGCACCATGATCGCCAGGATGAGCGCGGCGGTGAAGATGCCGGTGCCGAAGGGCGGCCCCTGGAACAGCGCGCCGATAACGGGCAGTTCACCGATGCTGTCGATCAGCGGCGGCATCACATGCTGCGCCATGAAGGGCACAACGACGAAGAAGCCCCACATGCCGTAGATGATGGAGGGCACCGCCGCCAGCAATTCCACCGCCACGCCGATCGGCCGGCGCAACCTGGCGGGCGCCAGCTCGGTCAGGAAGAAGGCGATACCGAAGGCCAGCGGCACGGCCATGATCAGCGCCAGAACGGCGGTGACCACCGTACCGTAGATGGTGACGGCGGCGCCGAACACCTCCTGCACCGGATCCCAGTCCGAGGAGGTGAGGAAGGCCAGGCCGAACTGGCGGAAGGCCGGCCAGCCGCCGAGGAACAGCTCCACGATGATGCCGCCGAGCAGCAGGAGCACCAGGACGCCGGCGCCGCGGCAGGCCCATTCGAAGATCCGGTCGCCCAATTGGCCCCGACCGCCGCGG